>CAZKPI010000004.1:9374-32552 GCA_964554555.1 uncultured bacterium | reverse complement strand
TAGCCGTCGGAGAAGTGGCTGGTACAACAGAAGAAACATTTGTTGGCACACCCGACCCCCGGCACCAGCAGGGCTTTGGGGTGCGGCACCTCGATGCCGAGCAGTTCCCGCCAGCAGTCGATCGGCATGACGGGATGCCGCAAGGGGGCGTCGACCGGCTCCCCGAAATACCGGCGCAGCCAGGCGATGCCTTCTCCGACGCAGACCTCGTCGGCGCCGGTCAGCTCCTTGACGCCGGGCACCGTGGCCCCGTGCCCGCCCAGGATGATCTTCGCCTGCGGCGCGTACCGCCGGGTCAGCTCACACAGCCGCCGCGCCTTGTCGAGATTGGGGACGATGAAGCTGATGCCGACGTGGGTGTAGGCATAGCGCCCCAGCTCGCGCACGAACTCGTCCTGCGTCGGAAAGTCGAGCACGGTCGTAGGCACCTGCAGGTTCTCAGCGATGAACGACAGCCCGAAACTGCGGTTGTGCGACCGCACCGAGAACACGCCCTGCCGGCGCGTCACCTGGTTGTGCATCAACTCGCAGACGTTCTCTTTGACGCCGTACTCGTCATCGATGCCGAACGGCTTGAAGACCGAGGACAACAGGAGTCTTGGGGAGTTGGGAGAGGGCATCTTCACGGCCTGAAACGCCCGCTTTTCCTTGGCCAAAGCGGCATGTTGGGAAAGCCATTCGCGCCAACGGTTGTCACTTGTTCGTCCCTTTTCCGGGGAGGCGGTCCCGCCTGAGCCCCTTGTCGGACGGGCTGTGGTCCGGCAGGTAGCTTACCACAGGGGTGGGAAGCACGTATATCGTCCACGAAGACCCCAGTTGCCAATGACCCTGAAGACCTGATCGCCAGGCAGGTTCAGCGGATCCAGACACTGCGGAGGCCAAAGGAGCCGCCGGGATCGCAGATCACCGGGTCTTCTTGGCAGATGCCGCCAAGACCTATGTTGCAGCAAAGAAGATCACGGCCCAGGCCTGGGCCCCGGTTGCCGAATACAGGACCCGACGAAGGGTCACGTTCCTTGCCGGGCACGGGGTATAGGCGCTGGAATCGATCACGCCCCAGCCTGTTCAAGCCTGGATTGCCAAGCGTCGGCTGGAAGGAAAACCAGACTCCACCAAAAAATCTGACGCCGTCATGCCACAGGCTCGCCGAGGAAATGCCTCTCCGCGGACACCCCGAGCGTCCTTGGCCCCAAGCACCTCTGATTTCTTCCTTGCAATTTCACCGTCTCGCGGTTATCTTTCAATGCAATTGATGCTGGAGGCCCCTCATGATCCCACGCCGCCTCGAACAGGAGATCCGCCAGGCGCTGGCGCGGTTCCCCGCCGTCACCATGGTCGGGGCCAGACAGACCGGCAAAACCACCCTCGCCCGGAAGATCGCCGACCAAGTGGGGGGCATCGTGTTCGATCTGGAAAACCCCCGCCACCGCCTGGCCCTGGAAGACCCCCTGGCGACCCTTGGCGGCCAGGCCGACCGGCTGGTGGTCATCGACGAAGCCCAACGCATGGAAGATCTCTTCCCCGCCCTGCGGGTGCTCATCGACGAGGACCGCCGCCCAGGCCGACTGCTCCTCCTCGGATCCGCCTCCCCGGATCTCCGCCGGCAGGCGGCGGAAAGCCTGGCCGGCCGCAACCAGACCGTCATCCTCCACCCGCTTTCCCTGCCGGAAACGGGTTCCGAGCATCAAGACCGGCTGTGGCTCCGCGGCGGCCTCCCTCCGTCCTTCGGGGCCATCGACGACGCCACGAGCCTGGAATGGCGGACCGCCTACCTGGCCGACCTCGTCGAGCGCGACCTGCGCCTTTTGGGCTTCGATCTGCCTCCCGAGCGGATGCGCCGCTTCCTCCTGATGCTCGCCCATCTCCACGGCCAGGTGTGGAATGGCTCCCAACTCGCCCGCAGTCTTGGCATCGGGGCCACCACCGCCGGGCGGTATCTGGATGCCATGGTGCAGACCTTGTTGGTTCGGCGGGTGATGCCATTCTTCACCAATCTCGGCAAGCGCCTGGTCAAATCGCCCAAGGTGTTCCTGGCCGACTCCGGCCTTCTGCATGCCCTCCTGAACCTGGAGTCCCGCCTCGACCTTCAGACCCACCCGGTCATCGGCGCCTCCTGGGAAGGCTTCGTCCTCCAACAAGTGGAGGCCATCCTTCCCCGGGGCTGGGAAACGAGCTTCTGGCGGACTTCCGCCGGGGCCGAGATCGACCTGCTCCTCCTGCGGCAGGGCCAGCCCTTCGTGGCCATCGAGTGCAAGGCGAATGTCTCCCACCCCCGGCCCGCCAAAGGGTTCTTCCTAGCCTGCGACGACCTGTCCATCAGGCATCGCTGGATCGTTTATCCAGGCGAAGAAACCATCGCTCTCGGGCAGGGAAACGAAGCCCTCCCCCTCGCCGAAGCCCTCAACCGCATTCCTCTGCTGGCGAGGCGACGACCTTCCGCCAAATCCTGAGGAGACAGCCCGGACATCTCTGCCCTGGCCAGGAAAAGCCCCCGGCTTCTGCTGGTGATTCCTTCGCCGTTTGCCAACAAGCGTCTATCGATCAGCGGTGGCGGGAAAAATGCCGGGTCAGGATTGCCGCAAAATCGCTCCCGATGCGGCTTTCCTCTATTTGTTGTCAGTATTGTTGTCACCCAGGAAAAATGTCCGCCGGGATGCCCTTCCATGGCTGATCTACTGATTCTGCCGGATGGTTGTGCATCAACTCGCCGACGTTCTCCTTGACATCGTATTCGGCGTCGACGCCGAACGGCCTGAAGACAGAGAACCACAACAAACGGGTGGCTCCGCCGCTGGGTGGCGTAGTCGCGCCGTATCTTCGAGGGAAAGCACCGGCGGGAAAATGCCGATGGCCACGCCTGGGGCCGGCCGCGGAGCGGGCCGTCTTGGCGGCTGGCGATACCCCGGCCTCCCCCCTGCCCGATGCCCGAAAGGAGCGGAAGCCATGCCCAAGACCCTGGCCCTGCGGAGGTTCGCCCTCATCATGGAGAAGGTCACGCGGGACCAATTCCCCACATTTGCCGCGATCAAGGGGTTTCTGGAGCGGAACGGATGCGAGTGCTCAAGCCGCACCCTTCAGCGCGACCTGGCCGGGATGGAGCACCTCTTTCAGGCCAAGATCTCCTTCGATCGCCGGAAGCGCGGCTACTTTTTCGACCGCGGCCAGAGCATCAACGCCGACGTCTTCCTGCGGTTTCTTCAGCTGACCTGCACGGCGGACCTGCTCCACCACACGGTGGCCGAAGGGACGAAGGTTCTGCCGCACCTGTCGTTCGGCACGGCGGGCGACCTCACCGGCATCCGGCGGCTGGGCCCTCTGCTGGAGGCCATCCATTCCCGCCGATTGGTATCGTTCTGCTACCAAAGCTTCTTCGAGGAGGGCCTCAGGGCCGTCGACTCCCTGGCCCCCCTGCTCCTGCGGGAGTATCTGGGACGATGGTACCTGGTGGGCGCCTTCCTCCCGCACCGGCAACTCTCCTCCTTCGGCCTCGACCGCCTGACCCGTCTGGAAGTGACGCAGGAGCATTTCACACCCCCCTCGGACGTCGATCCGGCGGGCATCTTTGCCCACGTCATCGGGATCGCCCATGCCGACGAGCCGCCGCAGAGGGTCGTGCTGGCCTTTCGCCGGAACCAGGGAAAGTATGTCAAGACCCTGCCGTGGCACCCGTCGCAGAAGGTCCTGCGCGAGGAAGGCGAGGAATGCCTCATCGAACTGGCGGTGATCCCCACCGATGAACTGGTCCAGCGGATTCTGATGTTCGGCGGCGGGGTCAGGGTCGTGGAGCCCCCCGGCCTGGTGAAATCGATCCGGAACGCTCTCGAAGACGCCCTGGCTCTCTATCGGTAGCCCCCCCCAGCCCGTTTCGCCCGGGATCACGACCGGGAGTCTGACGGAAGGACACCCGGCCAGGCGCTTCCTCATCGCGGGAGCATGATCCTGAGAGCCAACACTCCCAGGCGCCCGGGCACCAGGCGAAGGACACCCATTTCGGCGGGGAGGCAGGTTCCCCGGGCAACCCCCTGCGGTCGCGGCCCATCCCATTCGGCCAATGCGATATACTCGGATCAACCAACAACAGGGAGGTCCCTTCCGCATGGCCGGTCCGCAGGTGTTTCGACGCTACTCGCTGATCATCACGAAGATCCTCGGGGACAGGTTCCCCTCGCTCGAGACCATCGCGCAGTTTCTGCGAAACTGCCGCATCGACAGTTCGGTCCGGACCATCCAGCGCGACCTCGAGGCCCTGCGCGACACCTTCGGCATCGGCATCGCCTGGGACCGCGCCACGAACGGATACTACATCGACGAAGCGAACACCGTGAACCCCAACCATTTCCTGCGGTTTCTGGAGCTCACCTGTCTGGGCCAGATGCTCTTCGAAAGCGTCTCGGCCGGGAAGGCGGCCCTGGCCTGCCTGTCGTTCGGCACCGCGGGCACTCTCTCGGGCCAGGAGTTCATCCCCCGGCTGTTGTCCGCCATCCGCACCAGGGCCTGGGTCACCTTCACCCACCGCGGCTTCTTCAAGGACAAGCCCCGCGAGGCAAAGGTCGCCCCCCTCCTGCTGAGGGAATACCTCGGCCGCTGGTATCTGGTCTGCGCCTTCGAACCCGGCGGGAAACTCTATTCCTACGGCCTGGACCGCATGTCGGACCTCAAGGTCCTGCGGGAACACTTCCCCGTTCCCTCCGGCACCAACCCCGCCGCGATCTTCGACCAGACCATCGGCGTCTACCATTCCGACGAGGATCCCGAGCGCATTGTCCTGGCCTTCGACCAGGACCAGGCCGTCTACGTGAAGTCCCAGCCCCTGCACGCCTCCCAGCGCATCCTCCGGGAGGACAGGAACGAGTGCGTCATCGAGCTGGAGGTCATTCCCAACTTCGAGCTCCAACAGCGTATCCTCATGTACGGATGCTCGGTCAAGGTGCTGGAGCCTGCCTGGCTGGCCGTCGAGATCCGGGACATCCTGCGTCAGGCGGTGGAGCGCTACGCGCCCTCCGCCCCGGCCAAGCCGAAGAAGTAGCGGCGGCTCCTTCCCTTCGCTTCCTTTTCCGTCGGCCATCCGGGCGGTCAGCGAACCGCTCGCGCCTTCCTCCACCGTGAGGTTGGCCAGACGACCCGGCGGTCATGTGTCCTCCGTCCCCGTATGCCGCGCCATGTTCTGCCCCAGTCCGCAGGGCATTCGGCAGGGTCCTTTTCCGGCAACGTTCTGCTGATTCAGGAATTCTTCCGAAACGATACCGCCGGGCGATGTCTTCGTTCGGGGTTCCGCCCAACCGCCAGAGAGGGAAGACCAGTCCCAGGATACAGCCCTGGCGCCACCTGCCGCCGCTGACGGGGGAAATCCGTCAGGTTCCTCTTGCTACGCCACGGTTTGGCGTAGTGGCCCGGATGGGCTTGGGCCAGGAGAAATTCATGGACCTTGGTGCCCCTCTCCCGCAACCGGCCGCCCCGCGTGAAGGATCTCGGCCTCCCTCCCCCGGCGTTGAAGTTCTTCGACGGGTTCATGCTGGTCAACGAGGTCGCCCTGCCTCCGGCCGGCAGGCCCTCCATCATCGAGCCGCCGGCCCCGCCGCCAGGCTCCGAAGACCAACCCGGGTGGCTGGAAATCACGATCTATGGCTGGCATCGGGGAGACTGCCGGCAGTTCTTCCTGCGATACGACCCCCGCACGGGGGAAGTGACCAGGCGCTTCACGACCTGCTCCCCGTCGGCACCGCCGGCGCCCGCCCCCGCGCCGCACCCGCAGGCCTCACATCCCGGACCGGCACCCGGCCCCTGGCCTGCCGGGAAAGGCACTCCCGAAGCCCCTTCCCGCAAAAAGTCCGCGAGGCGCAAGCGGAAACCAGGTTCCTGAACCCTTGGAAATCAGGACACTCATCCTGGCTCCTGTCTGGGACGACACCAGGGTGCAAGACCTCTTTGGCATGACGGCCTCAAAAGGCCGAAAACCCGGTCCTCGGGCGCCGGTTGGATATTCGATGTCAATCCGCCGATGGTTTGAACCGCAGGCGCAGCCAGTGCCGGCCTTTGAACTGGAAGTGCCGGAGGTAGAGATACGAGGCACGGCGCAGAATGGCCTGCTGGGCCTCTTCGGGAAGCCGGACGAAGGGGGCGAGCTTCTCCGGCGGGGCATCTTCCGGGGCGAGCCGGATGTCCAGTTCCTCCAGCCCCTCGCACCCCCAGGCCATCAGGTCCAGGCCTTCATCCAGCGGTGGGGGGTGCAACGGCACCCCGGCCGCTTCGTCCGCCATGGCCATCGTGATGACATACACCGCGTAGGGGTCCGTCATGACCTCGCGGATCGTGCCTGCCACATCGATGGTTCGATGGTCGATCGGCCCGCCCTTCGGCGGGGTTTCGCCGACATCCCGCGGATCCATGGGAGGCATCGGGGGCTGGGTGAGTCCGCGGAGCTCCCAGCTTTGCTTGGCACGAAACTCCTCGACCAACTGCAACCAAGGGTTGTCAGGCCCGGCCACGGTGAAATCCGGGAAGACCTGCCTGACGTAGAAGTCCGCCCATTCCAGGCGCTTGACCATCGCCGCCGCGGCGGGCGGGTTGGCCGAATGGATGATGATCCGCGCCTTCGGTAGGGCCACCTCCACCAGCCACTGGACCACCTGCATCCCGTCTTCGCGCGGCTTCCCCGGGCCGGGTTCACCCAGATCGTGGTCGAGGGAGATCACCTCCAGCCAGGCGGAGTTCTCTTCCAGCCAGGCGATGGCTTCCCGGGCGGTCGGGAAAATCCGGAAGGCCTCTGGGCCGTAAGCCTCCACCAGCAGGCGGGTCATCGCCGCCGCTCGCTCCTCCGAATCCTCGAGAATGAACAGCCAGGGTCTTTCCATGTGTTTGGGCTCCTTTCACGACAAACATGCCGGTTGAGTCAGGCCGCAAACCTGGGGTCGGAACCCGATGGCCGCGACAGCACCAGCGGCAACAACTCGGGACTCACGGGCTCCGGCAATCCGCATCACGTCCACGCACTCCGGAAAGCGCCCCCGTCGCGGCAGGCCGGAATCCGATGGCAGGTCGGAACCCGCCGCGACGGGCTTCCCGCCGCTCGCCCAGCTTCAGAATCAGCTCGGCATGCCGGAGGCGGCCTCCGGCCTGCAAGGCCAGGCAACGGTGCAGGCCGGCGAAATCACCCGGAACCAGACCGGCCATCGCTCGCAGGGCCCTGGCCTCTGGCTCTCCGAATGGCCCTTCGCCAAACGGCAGTAGGAGGGTCTGATAGAAGGCGAGCACCGCGGCCGGCCCCAGGGGGCCAAACCGCAGGCGAAAGGTGAATCGTCGCCAGGCGGCGGCATCAAGGCATGCCTCACGGTTCGTCGCGGCGACGAACACCCCCTCAAAGGCTTCCAGGGCGGAGAGCATTTCATTCACCTGGGTCACCTCCCAGGACTCGCCGGCCGTCTCCCGACTGGCCAACAGGTCATCGACTTCGTCAAAGAACAGAACGGCCCCCTCTTTCTCAGCAATTCGGAAGGCCTCTCTGATCGAGGCTTCGGTTTCACCCACCCACCGGCTCATCAGGGAAGCGGCGGTCTTGTGATGGAGAGGTTGGCCAAGTCGGGCGGCCAGAGCCGCGGCGAAATGCGTCTTGCCCGTGCCGGGGGGGCCCTCCAGCAGGACGCGCAAACCCGGTGGGCGCGGGCGCTCGCCGAATAGGTTGCCCTCCGGCGCAGTTTCGCGGGCCTGCACCATGCATCCGGGGCGGGACAGCCCCATCCGGCCTCCGGCCCTGGAATCCACGATACCCATGAGGTCTGCCAGGTCTTCGGCCGGCTCGATGTCCAACATCTCGATAGCAAGGGTCGGCGCCGAAGGGCCCGCTTTGGGAATGGAACCCAAGCCCTTGCCCGAGAACCGGCCCCGCGCCTCGACCAACCGTTCGACCTGGGCCAGGATACGCGCGCGGTCCCATCCTTTCCTGGGAAGACCGGCCACGTGACGGAGGGCCGCATCGATCTCGCCGGCCTCGATCCCCTGCTTCTCCGCCAGCCTCAGAACGTCCTCGGGCCCGATGATGGCGGTCAGGTCGTACCGTTGGCGGCCGTTCTCCCAGATGGCCTGACGGCCGGTCAAGGTGGCCCGCTCAAATCGAACGGCGAAATCGAACCGGCGGCGGGTGCCGGGGCCGATGTGGTCGAGCCGGTTGGCAGCCCAGAACTGCACGCCGTGACCGCGCTCGAGCAGTTCGGGCACCAGGGCCTTCCCGAGGCGGCCGGGCCGACCCGCATCGAGCAAGTCATCTGCCTCGTCGACCAGCATGAAAGCGCCGGTGGTTGCCGCGATGGCCTGGCAGGCCCAGATGGCCCGCACGCGAAACAGGGAGACGCGACCACCATCGGTGTCATCCCAACGGGCCCCGACTTCATAGAGAGGCTGGCCGGCATCCGCCGCCAGGGCCCGGACGGTTTCCGTCTTGCCGGTGCCCGGGGGGCCGCCGAACAGGATGTTGACCGCCTGGTCTGGCCGGCGGTTGGCCAGCAGGGACCGGATGGTCAGAAGATCTCCTTCGGCGAGGGGAAGGCAAGCCAGGGGGAGAACCTTCCCCGACCAGGTGTCGAAATACCGTCGGCTGAGCGGTCCCGGGCCCAAACCCGACAGAAATTGAATCACCTCGCCGGCCAGTTCATGGCCCCTCTGGCAGAGGCCAAGCCTGTGCAAAGGCCCAGACCGACTGAGAGCCCGCCTGATCGACATCTCGGAATGAAGGGAAAACCAGACCAACTCACTGCCCCTCCCCCACATCCTTTGGGACCACCCCCCGGGCATGGCATTGACCAGGGAATCAAAATCCTTGAAAAGCGCCTGCAAGAGCAGAAGGGCCAGGGAATCCCGTTCGACGGGCGTCAACCGGAACAAGCTGGCCGTTGTTTCCAGGCGGTCGAGGAAAGGGGAGACCGGGGGCTTGCCATCAGGAGCGATGGCCGCGATCTGGGCATCGACGGTCTCCTGCCACAGAGCCATGATCGGATCGACGATGGCCCGGTCCACACTCTGGAAGGCGTCGACGAAATCACCCGGCTGTAATGGCGGCTGAAAAAGCGTTTTGTACCGTCTGTCTTTCGGATCGATAGGAAGGGAGCGGAGCAGTTTTTTCACCTTGGCGCTCAACGGGCCGGCCCGATGAAAACCAAGAACGTTGAAGACACCGCCAGGCAATCGGGGCGAATAGGGTGGAGACAGTTTCCCAAGGCAGATCCGCAGGGCTTGCAGGATCAACCAGCGGAAGCCCGGGTCAGATCTGGAATCGAAAGGAGCCGAGTCGGGGTCCGCGGCGGAGCGCCCTGCCTGGCGCCTGCGGGGCTGAGGCGCCCCCCCCTCTTCCCCCGTCCTGGGGGTCGGCTCCGGGTGGGTGTTCGCCAGTGGTCGTGATCCGCGCATGATTCGTCCTCCTTCCGTTTCAGCCATGAGGCGGCCGAGGTCCGCGTTCAGCCTGGCTGGGCGGCCCCGGTGGTCGGCTCGGGAGCCAGGAACCCGATACCGCGGGTGGGCCGCCCCCGCCGCGCGTCGCGCCGCGCAGTCAGGCCTGCGATGAGCTGTTCGTGGGGAACGCGCCCCTTGCCTTGCAGGACCAGGCGGTCGCGGAGGGCGGCGAAGTCCCCGGGCACGAGACCGGGCAGGGCGCCCAGGGCCGCCCGGGCCCGGCGCCCGAAAGGCCCTGCGGCCATGGGGAGCAGGAAGGTGCGATAGAAGGTGAGAACCCCCGCCGGCCCCAGGGGCCCGAACCGAAGCTGGAAGTGGAAGCGGCGGAGCGCCGCGGTGTCGAGGATGGACTCATGGTTGGTGGCGGCCACGAACAACCCCTGGAAGCCCTCCAGCGCCGACAGCAACTCGTTGACCTGGGTGACTTCCCAGGACCGGCTCGCCCGTTCCCGGGTCTGCAACAGGCCGTCGATCTCGTCGAAGAACAGCACGGCCCCCTCGCGCTGGGCTTCCCGGAAGGCGCGGCGGATGTTCTCCTCGGTTCCCCCGACAAACTTGTCCAGGATCGTTGC
Organism: uncultured bacterium; assembly: GCA_964554555.1. Taxonomy (GTDB): domain Bacteria; phylum Muiribacteriota; class Ozemobacteria; order Ozemobacterales; family Ozemobacteraceae; genus Ozemobacter. The sequence goes on along the minus strand of CAZKPI010000004.1, from coordinate 22,542 downwards.
CGCCGTCCTGTGGTGCAGGGGGCGGCCGAGTCGAAAGGCCAGATACCTGGCCAGATGGGTCTTGCCCGTTCCGGGCGGCCCATACAGGAGCAGGGAAAAGGAGGGGCCGCCTGCGGCGCCCTTCCGTTGCCCGCGGCCCCGGTCCGGCCCAAGGGGCGGGGCCCGGTCGCCGATGATCTCGAGGACGGCATTCAGGTCGGCGGCGGGTTCGATGGTCAGAGCACCTGGTTCGACGAGGATTTCCGGGCGAAGGTCGATGGGGGGCGGCTCTTTATCGCCCGGGGCAAACCGGCCCTGGGCCTCGAGCAAGCGTTCCAACTGGGAGAGGATCCTGTCGCGGTCCCAGCCCAACCTCGGCAAATGGGCGATATTGCGCAGGGCGGAGTCGATCCCGCCCGCATCGATCGCGTAGATGCCGGCCAGGCGCCTCTGGGCTTCGGGAGTGACCACGCCGGTCAGGTCGTATCGCTCGCAGGCCGTGGTCCAGATCGACTGGCGATCGCCAGCCGTGGCACGATCATACCGGATGGCGAAGGCAAAGCGGCGCCGGGTGGAGGGGTCGATGTTCTCGAGGTGGTTGGCGACCCAGAACTGGACACAGGCGGTCCGGTCGAGCGTTTCATTGAGGAGGGCCTTGCCGACGGTTCCGCCCCCGCCGATCATCAACCCGAAGGGCAGCCGCCCCCCCCTGCCCCCGAGCAGGTCATCGGCCTCGTCGATCAAAATAGCGGCACTCTCCCCCTGGCCCACGAGATTCTGGCAGGCCCACACCCCGCGCATCCGGATCAGGCCCTCGCTTCCATTCTCGTCGTTGTCGGAGCTCCTGGCCCGGACCTCATACAGAACCAGGCCGAGTTCGCGGGCAAGCGAACGCACCGTTTCGGTCTTCCCGGTTCCCGGGGGGCCACCCAGCAGGAAATTGACCCCTTCCCCTGGTTGCCGGTTCGCCAGAACGGTCCTGATGGTTTCGACGTCGGCCGGCGCGATCATGAGGCGATCGAGCGGAAGCACCGCCCCTTTCCAGGTCGTGAAATACCGGTCGCTCAGAGGTTCGCTCCGGATGCCGCAGAGGAACTCGAAGATGTCGGAATCCGGCTCGAAGTCGGCCTCGAGAAAGCCGAGCCGCCGGAGGGTCCCGTCCTGGCGCACCGCATGGAGCACCCTGGGGTAGGGAAAGGAACTGAACCGGACAAATCGCTCGAGCAGGCAGAACCTCCCCCGTCTCGAACCATGGGGCACGGCATCCATGATTTCGCTGAACGATTTCTGAGAGAAGTACAACATGGCCAGAGACAAAATCTCCGTTTCAATGGGGGCCAACCGGAAGGTCTCCGCCAGATGGGCCAGACGCGTGAGGAAGGGGGAATCGGGGGGCCTGCCGTTCGGAGAGGCGCGGGCGATCTGTGTTTCGAAGGCCTGCCGGATGACGGGCAGGGCCCGCGTGGTGATCCGCGTTTCCTCCTCTTCGAAGGCCTTGGCAAGGTTGGCACTATGGAAAGGTGGTTCGAAAAGATCCTGAAACCTGGACCCTTGATAGAAACGTCGGAGGGGCCGGAGGGTTGAGGTCATCCTGTTCTGCCATTCCCCAGGCGTGGAAAATCCCCCCAACGAAAGAATCTCGTGGACCAGGTGCCGATCATTGGGTGGGGCCAACCGCTCGAGGAGGCGATGAACAAAGCGTAACTCCAACCAGGAGAGCCCTGGATCGAGGGCTTTGGTCGAAACGCTGCCGGGCACCAAGCCTTCCCCCTTGGGAAAAACCCCGTTCAAAATGGCGCGGGCATCGGCCAGGAATTGGCTGCTTTCATCGCTCGACTCTGCCACGGCATTTCCTCCCTTTTTCACAGGTCTGGTTCCCCGAATGACGGCGAATCGAACCCGTTCCACGTGCGGTGGGCTTGCCTTCGATTCCCCTTCCACTCGTATGTTGTAAGCAGACCGCCCGTTTTTTTCATCTTTCGCAGCGATCACTCGCCGCCGCGCCATTCACCGTGAGTCGTGGCCCGCGCCAAGAAGCTCAACCAGGGCGGCCAGGTTGGGTGGTTCGGGCGCACCACGGCCGAGGGGGAGGCGCTACCAGATGCCGACGAGGCACATCAGGGCGCCCCACCCGCCGGGGATGACGTTCGGGACCCGCTTCCGCCGCCGGTATTTCCGACCGTATTTGACCGCCATGGCCTTCCCTCCTATTCCTGTTTCCCGCCGTGGCCCCCGGTTCGTGGTTCCGGCCCATCGACTCCCATCCGCTCCTGGCGCGCCCTTTGCCATTCGCGGTGGTCGTCCGCAATCCGCAGAAGAATGTCGAGCACCGCCAGGCCCCACATCCACCACGGAAACGAAATCCCGAGGGAGGACCCGGCACCAACCAGCATCAACTCAGCGATTCTCATGCATTCCTCCACTTCGTCAGATCAGAACGGTCCGAACCGCTCCGCCATACCCTCTACCGGGGATACTGCGGGTCAACCACGACACGGTATCGGGCTTGTTGGATCCCGAACGCCCGGGCTATGCTCTGAAGCGCTTTCGCTTCCTCCTTGACGAGGGGACTGCAGGTAATCGAATACAGGCTGAAACCCCGGTGGTACCAGACCCTTCCCCGGGGAACGTCCTGGTAACCGAGGGCCAGAAACTCCGGAAACCGTTCGGCAAACTGCTTTTGCAGGATCGGCCAGGTATGGATGTGCTCGACTTCGACGCCCTGGGGATCGGTCGGATCGGTACAGGCCGCGGCCTCGACCGATACCTGGAGAACGGCGCCCTGATGAAGCCACCAGATGCCGACATGGGGCCGCGTGGGCGGCTGTTCCGAGCCAATGACGATGGTGATGTCCCGATACTCCGCCCGTTTCTCCTGGATCTCCCGGATCCGCCGCTGGACCCCATCCAACAGGGCCTTCTCGACCGTGTGTCCGGCCACGGCGGTTTTCTCTTCCTGGCTGGCCTGCCCAGGAAAAGAACCACCGGGGCCCACCATCCGGGAGCGCTGGCCGGCATACCACTCGACCAGCTGAACCTGCTGGGGCGACTCGGTTTCCGAACCAGCGATGGCCACGAGCGCGATCGCCTCCGCGCAGAGAACACCGAGGCTGATCAGAAGGCAGATCGCCGTGAGCCCTGTACGCCCGCGCCCCGCCAGACAGTGCACCAGGAGGTGCTCTCCCCCCCGCAGGCGGCCGGCCAGGTCGTCGATCAAGGCGACGAATGCCTCCCGGTCGCCGGGCACACCCCAACCGATGATGGGAAAGGAGACCACCGGGCAGGGCAAGGCCCCCGAGCCCAGGGCCTTGGCATACGCCGGACTGGAATCGGAGACCTCGGTCGGGGAAACCAGGCAGACGATTCTGGTGACGGTCTTCGCCCGCACCTCCTCCAGAAATGTATCCAGGTGGTGGCCCCGCCCCGGCATGCCGCACAGGAAAAGCTCGCCGGCGACCCCGGCAGGCAGTTCGACTTTTCGAAACATGGCTTCCCTCCCTACCGCAATCCAGCGAACAGAGGATGGCGTCCCCCGTATTCGGAATGGGCCTCTTCCCACGCCCGTTTCCGGCCGAGCAGGCACGCTTCCGCCGCCAGGAAGGCCTGGAGATCTTCCCGCCGGAGGCTGGCACGGGAGCGGGCGAGGATCTGGTATAGACCGATGAAGCGGGCCATCAGGCCCTCATGGGAAAAGTGCCGCGAGCGGTCTTCGGTGAAGCTGTGCTCCTCTGAGGCTTCATACACGATGTCATCGCAGACGAAATGCTCGAACACCGTCTCCAGGTGAAACGGGGATTTCGGGCAACAGCAGACCCCGAAGTCCTCGTTGAGCGCCGCATAGAACGAGCAGCACAGGCAGTCCCACATTCGATCCCTCATCCGAGGGTTTCCTTGCCGGTACACAGCGTCGGTGTCAGGGTTGGAAAACTTTTCCGTCTCGACAACATTCCGGTCCTTCGGGTTTCGCCAACTCATGAGAGCCTCCTGGCCATGCGGGTGGAGCGACCAGTCGTCAGGAGACTTGGTCGAACAGGAAACGGTCCTTGAGAGGGGAAGGACTTTCTTCCCAGGCTTTTTTCAATGCGAGCAGGTAGGTCCGGGCTGCTTTGACTTCTTGCCTGTCTTCACGACCGAGGAGCTCTTCCGACCTGGCAAGCATTTGATACAGGGCAATGAAATGATTCACGAGGTCGGGCTGGTAGAAGTGAGCGGTTGGGTTGTCCCAGAAACTGTGCGAGCCCCAGTTCTCCGCAACGAGGTCCTTGCAAACAAACAGCTCGAAAACCGTCTCGAGGTAATGGCGCGACTTGCGGCAGCAGCAGAGCCCCACGTGATCATGGAGCGGGGCATAGAAAGAGCAACCCCAGCAATCCCCCCGCCGCGAACGCAAGGCAGCACTGCCCTTCTTGAACTCGGCCTCCGTGGCCGGGTTGGAAAACCCGTTCGTCTCGATCTGGTTGCTATCGCGTGGGTTCCTGGCCCTCATCCGCTGTTCCGTCATCGTCGCCCCCCTTTGGCCTTACCGTTCGTGGCGACGGCCCGGGGCATGGGGACACCCGCTGCCGACCGAGCCGGACCCACACCAGACACAGTGTTCGTCGTCGGAACCGTGACGGTGCTTGCCATCCGGGCTGTGCGGGCAATTGTGGCCGTAGGATGAACTCCCGCAGTACACGCACCGGGAACCATCCTGATGGTGTTCGTGTTTCCGGTTGGGGCTGAAGGGGCAATTGGCCCCGAACGACAGCGACCCGCAGTATCGGCAACTCGACATGGCTTGCTCCTTTCGTCGTTGCGCCTGGTTTTCCGAATTTGGCCCTTGCTTGTTTATTGTATTTTTCTCCGGCGTTTTTTCACGAAAAACAGGATTTTTTTCGAATCTGTTTCAACAAGGCGGCCTGCTCTCCACCGACCTCCGCCTGAAGAGATCTCCTCACGTTTGTGAATCACCCCTGGGGCCCAACTCCCGGTCCACGGAAACCCAGATGCCTGATTCCCAGAGCACCTCCAGAATCCGGCAGTAGTCGGCGGCCATGGCGGTCTGCAGCCACGGTTCCATGGCGGCCTGGGCGACCGACCGGATATGCCGGTGGAACCGGCTCATGACTTCGTCGAGATCGAGGCCCATGGTTTCAGCGTTTGGGGTGGGCGCCAGGGCCATGACATCGCAGGGTAGTGAGAAGCCCAAACAGTAGTGGATCCGCTCCAGGATGTGATCAAGGCAGACCAGGCACCGAGGTACCCTCCACAACACCTGCCGCAGGGTGGTCAGGTGTCCCAGATGCCGGCGGAGCAGCTGAATTTCCAGGAGGGTTCTCGCGCGGGGTATCCCTCGACCGGGCTTGAATAGGTCGGGTGGCGCAGGTTTTGGCGGTGGCTCACGAGGAACCCCGCCCAACTGGCGCCCCTGTTCAGGCTGGGTCCGCCAAAACGCAGCATCCGTGCCGCTGTCGGCCCACGTCCCATTTCGTGTGGGTCGGGTCTGGTTGTCAGCTTCTGGCCGGAACCCCAGGCTCCACATTTTCCGCCGCGGCGTTGCCATCACGGAAGGAGCCAGGCTTTTCTGGGGCTCTAAGTTCTTCATCCTTGTCACCCCCTCGCAACCAGGGGCGATCCCTTCGACAGACACAAAGGGAACCCTTTTCCCAAGGCGGGCCTCGTGAAGAGATCACCTCCGTCGCCTCACTTCCCGCGGTTCTTCCCGGCGGGGATCCGATGACAGGATTTCAGATCGCAGATGGCCCGCTTCAGCATGGCCGGCGAAACGCTCGGTGGGGCCAAGGAGCGGAGAACCTTGAGGTAATCCTGATCTTCCGCCTTTTCTCCAGCCTGGTGAGTTGCCTTTCGAGGCCGTGGGGCCGCACGCGGTCCTTCCCTGGAACGTTGCTCATAGGCGCGGCGCAGGCGGGGATCGTGGAAATCCTCGGCTTGCAGGTTCGCGCGAATCTGGCCTCCGGCCTTCGGGCCGGTCAGGCACAGGGCTACCAGGAAAGGCTCCAGATGCTCGGGTCGGGGGGGGAGAGGCGGACGGCGCTCATGTCGCGGGTACAGAATGGCGTTCAAGACCACATAGCCATCCGGAAAGCCTTCCTCGAAAAGGAGAGACATGGCATCCCGGGTTTTCCCAGGAAACCGGTCCACCAGGGCTTGCAGGCCCTGATAGAACAAGCGTGACGAGGGTTCGCGACTGCTTGCCGAGGCGACACCCCAGATGACCCCGCCCCCGACATTGGAACCATCGTAACCAGCGAAGAGGTCCTTCGCATCTTTCCCCCCGCCAAGGATCCAGGCATACCAGGTCACGGCCGCGGCCTGCGAGAGCAAACTGCGAAACACGTCAGGGATGAGAACGCCCTCGCAGGCGGCGATGTCATAGCGGTGCAAAGCCATGACCGCCCCCGACGTCATGGTTCGGCCCACTGCTTTCAATGCCTTTTCCCCTCTCATTTCTCTGCCCCCTCGTTTGTCCGGGCCTTCCCCATTGCTTGCAGGTCGCGGATGAGCCGATCGACGAACCGGGCGCTGTTGTTCATTGGGTTTGTCCGCTCCAGTTCCGAGAGATACTCCTCACCTCCGATGTCACCCGCCTGCCCGCGAGAGGCCCAGATATCCAGGCATGCATCCAGCCAGAGCACGGGGGAATGAGTCTTTCGACGATCGCCCCCGAAGCGGGATTTGACGGTCTGGAAGATCAGCCGATGGCGGGGGTCGGAGAAGTCCTCGGGGGTGAGGCGCTCGAGGATCCGGGGCCCGGCGGACCAGTCGCCAAGGAGAAGCCCCAGCAGGGTAGGCTCGAGGTCACGGGCGGCCGGCGGCAAGGGTGGCCGGGCGGGATCAACGGGAGCCAGGAAGGCCGTCAGTCGGGTGTACGATGACGGGGTCTGCCGCGAGGGGATCATGCCGGCCCCAAAGTGCGTGGTGATGTTGCGCCCAGCGGCCTGGAGAGCGAAAGCACCGGCCACCTCACGGCTGATCCCTTCCACGCCCGGATCATTGGAACTGAACCACAACACGGCACCGGCCAGGTTGTCGAAGCATCGGCCAGCAAAGGCAGACACCAGTTCGTCCGCGGTTCGCCCGAGCCAGACGGTCGCCACCGCCCGCGGGGAAAGCAGGACCAGATCCCGGAAGACCTGGGGCGGCAGGAAACCCCAGACCATCGAATAGGGATGGCCAACCAGCCCCCCGCCCACATCTTTCAACATGTCCCCATAGTGCCGTTCCCTCGGCTCGATATGGAGGGTTTCCTCACCAGCAAACAGGCCGGCATGGCGCAGAAGCCAATCCGCGTCTCCCGTTTCGGTGCTCGCCCGCGGGCCGGGCGAACAGGTGGTCATGAGGAGGGGAAGGCCGGTTTCGACCAGAAACGCCAAGGCTGGACCAAGGCGTTCCGCCCGGTCGCAACCCGTGAAGGCAACCGCCGCCGGTCGCCAGGGACCCAGCCCGGCCACATATTTCCGGTAGTCGGCCAGTTCTCCCTGGGCGGGCAGGACCAGGATGTTCCAGGGGGTGACTTCCGCCGCCGTTTCCTGGGCTGGTGGTTGGCCCTTTTCTCGAGGTTTGGACGGAACGCCCGCACGGCTGGCGCCTGGCGGTCGGGCTGTCGGTTTCCCACCCTGGCCCCTGCCGGTCCGGGTATCGGCCTCCTTCTCCATCTTTCCGCGAGGCCCTTTGGCCTGGTTCCCGAAGGGCAACCCGGTCTTGACCAAAGCGGCGGTGAGTTCCAGGTATAGCCACTCGGTGCCGGGCGGCCGGACCAGCGCGCCGGCAAGATCAGCAGGCGAAGCCAGGGGCCGCCAGGACACCAGCGAGCGGTACCCCTCGGCCAGCTCCAACCATTCGGGGGAATCGTGGCCGAGCCCCTGAACCACTACTTGCTTCCGCTCGATGGAGAACTCGATGCGCCGCATGGCCGGCTGGCAGAGGACCGGCGATTTCCCTGACCCAGGCGGCCCGAAGACGACCACCGGCCGGTCGGGGTTTTCGGGGGGCACGATCGACGCGACCCGGATTCGCTCCCGAAACCAGCGGTACACTTCAGCTTCGTGGTCCAGCCGCCCCACGTTGCGTCTCTTTCCAAAGGTCTTGGCCAGATGGCGGCGAATGTCCCCGACCATCGGTTCCGGCAAACCCATGTCCCGCAAGTTCCCCCCCTCCTGACCGAGGATCGGGGATGTCAAGGCAGGGCGATGGTTCGACATAGGTCCCTCCTTTCCTCGGGGACACGCTTCTCCCTCTGTAAGCGGGTCACTGCGAAAACTGCCTCCTGGCTTTCCATGGCGTTCTGGGGTTTGGTCAATTCCTATTGCGCATACGGTCCTTTTTTCAGGAGGACGACAGGACGTGGCAGTCAGGAGAAAATTCCTCGGGAAAAACAGCCTGGAACAGGTTTAACTCGCTGGCGGTTCAGACCGTTCGGCGTATTGCTGGGCGGCTTCACGAAGGCTGGCGGCGATGTCACAAGCCAGGGAGGCGGGTTCCAGCACACGAACGGAGGCCCCGAGCATCAGGATCCGCTGGCGGAGTTCGGCGTCGGGAATGACCTCCAGATCGATGACGTAGAAGTCCTCCTCTTCCTTAACCACCTTCTGTGAAGGATGCCAGGGGACCTGCTTGACCGCCTCGCCCTGGGCCCCGCGGAAGGCCAATCGCACCCGCTGAGTCTGCCCTTCCACCGGGCCAACCCCGATGCATTTGGCGAACAGGGCGGCAGGACCGGCTGAGGAATCGGGTGTGAAAGACTCCAATTCCACCACCAGATCGGAGATCCGGTCGAGGCAGAAGGCCTCGGGTTGCCCGTGCGGGGAGTGTGCGCCGACCAGGCTCCACCGCCCCAGATGCTCCCGGAGCAACCGGGGCTGAAGGCGGGTGACGACCCGCGGCGGGTCCCCGGAGAAATCGTGAAAGGTAAAGGAGACCAGCCGGTGCAGGCAGATGGCTTCCAGCAGTGGCCGAAGCCACCGGGCCGCACCCGGATTCCCCGGCGGGCCGAACGACAGATGGCGCATGACCTCCTTCCCGTCGGCGGCGCTTCCCGACAGGAACTCGCCCAGACTGGCCGCCTGCAGGAAGCGCAGAAAGACGTCAAGATTGATGGTCTGGTCCTGATCGAAGAAGTACCCATGTCTCTGGTGGTCATACGAGATCTTGATCTGGAACAAATGTTCCATCCGGGACAGGTCGCGCTGGAGGGTGCGGGTGGACACCTCGAACCCGTGGCGTTCGAGGAAGGACTTGATGGCCGCAAAGGTTGGATACCGGTCGGCCCTGACTTTTTCCAGGATGAGGGAAAACCGCCGGAGAGATATTCCAGTCATCAGGCAGACTCCTTTCCCTTGGGACATTGGAACACCGCAACCCGAAATTCCTGGTGTTCGGGCGGCGTAAATCGAATCGACATCCCGAACATTCCATTCTGAGAGCATCGAACGACGCCTTGAGATTGCCGATCCCGATGCGTGTTTCAAGTTTGGTGTCACGTCACCGGAATTTTGGAATTCCGGACTCCTGAACCTGGGAACCGGAAGAATCAGTCGCCCATGAACGAAAACCGTTCTAAAGAGATATTGTATTCAGGCATGCCGTTTTTTTACCGAAAAGTGATGAAAAGTGACGATTGCTCCCAGGCAAATGGTCAAGGAAACGGAAAGAACCTTTCTTTGGCAGAGAACAGGATCCCCTGACGCGACCGCCACGGTTTGGCGCAGTGGCGGGGGTATCCACGAGACAGACAGACCGGCCTGGGGATCTCAGACCCGGGGAAGGGGGCCCACATGATCCAACCGCTTGCCCGCAGATGGCAGTGGATCGTTCCTTCCGACCTGAATTCGGGAATTCGGGGGACGGGGAATTCGGGGGACGTGATACCGAATTTCCACAGACCTGACCTGGACGACATGAACGTATCGGAGTCCCCCTTTCTGGATCCGTATCATGTCCCCCGATTTCCGGTTTTCCGGGCCCCGTGGTCCCCCCGCTGATCGGTTAGGCCACCCTCCACCCTGAGGCCTGCTCCCAATCTGATCTGACCGCCACGGCCGACCAGCCTGCTTGATCTGACGCGGGCCGGTCGGCCGTTCCGGCATTCCCCGCTTCCCTTCGCGCCCCTGGTGTTTTCGCTCGGTCCCGCCCGGAAGAGAGCTTCACTCCCCAATCGTCCCATCTCATCACCAAAGGAGGTAGTCCACCATGTCCAAGACCCTGACTCTCAGACGGTTCTCCCTCATCCTCGAAAAGGTCATGACCGACCGCTTTCCGTCTCTTCCCTGCATCAAATCCTTCCTCGAGCGTCACGGGTTCGAGTTCTCCACCCGCACCTTGCAGCGGGACCTGTCCCAAATGGAGCACCTGTTCCAGATCAAGATCTCATATGACCACCAGAAACGCGGCTACTTCTTCGACCAGGATCAGACCATCAACCTCGACGTCTTCCTGCGGTTCCTCCAAGTGGCCAGGCAGGGGGAACTCATGGCCGAGAGCATCGCGAACTGGAAGCAGGCCATGCGCCACGTGTCATTCGGCACGCCGGTGGACCCCTCCGGCATCCGCTTGCTCCAACCCCTGCTGGAAGCCATCCGACAATGCCGCCTGGTGTCGTTCACCTTCCAGGACTTCTCCGAGGCCAAGGCCCGGCCCGCTCACCAGCTGATGCCTCTGCTCCTGCGGGAATACCTCGGCCGGTGGCACCTGATCGGCACCTTCGTCCGCCGCGGCCCCCTCCAGGTCTTCAGCCTCGACCGGATCTCCGGGCTGGCGGTGGCGCCGGTGCCGTTCACCCCCGACCCCGACACCGACCCGGCCGCCCGGTTCGCCCAGGTCATCGGCGCCGGAATTCCGGAAGGGGAGCCCACCCGGGTGCTCCTGGCCTTCCGCCGGGCGGCGGGGGAATCTGTCAAGGCCCTGCCCTGGCATCCCTCGCAAAAGGTCGTGCAGGAGAACCAGGACGGGTGCCTCATCGCCCTGAAAGTCATCCCCACCGCCGAACTGCAGGAGAGGATCCTCATGTTCGGCGCGGCGGTCCAGGTTCTCGAACCCGCCTGGCTGGCCCGCGACATCGCCATCGCCCTCGCCGAGGCGGCCGAGCAGTATGCCTCCCGGCCAGCCCTGGCGGCAGGATGACCATCCCCTGTTCTCCTGACGGGGCATGGCATTCGTCCGACCTCCCCATGTCCCGCGCCATGCGACATGGCGCGGCCTCCCACGCCTCGTTGGCCATCGGAGGGAAGGTCCGGATCTTCCGCGGCACTGATTGCCGCCCCGGGCGAACCCCGGCCATCCCCTTCACCAGGTATGCCGATGAGAACTTTTGCCGCACCGCCACGCCTTGGCGTAGTGGTCGCCATATCCTTGGGGTGAACCAAACCCGATCAAAGGAGAAACCCCCATGACGAGTCATCCGCACCCTGCCGCCGCCATCCAGGAACGCCGCCGCGTCCTGGCCGAGGCGCACCGCCGCCTGCTCGAGGAGTTCGTCGGGATCGAGGGTCCCATCGAGGCCGTGATCCGCAGTGTCACCCCGTGGTTCCTGTTCCCCGGTCTGCAGACCCGCCCCATCATCATCAACCTGTGGGGCATGACCGGCGTCGGCAAGACCTCGCTGGTCGCCCGGCTGGTCGAACTGCTCGGCTTCCGGGACCATTTCTTCCGGTTCGACATGGGGGACGACGGCCCCACCTCCTTTTACCAGACGTTCGACAAGCTGTCCAGCCAGGACGCCCGGGACCCGCTGATCGTCTCGCTGGACGAGTTCCAGCACGCGCGAAGCCTCGACGAGCTCGGCCGTGAAATCCAGCGCGACCGCAACCGGAGCGCCTGGTTCCTGTTGGACACCGGGGGCATCCGGTATGAGAAATGGCGGTACCGCACCCTCGACTCGGAGGACCTGGCCAGAACCTGGGAAGGCCTTCTCGACCAGGGGGTCACCATCGAGGCGGGGGAACTCACGTCGGGATTCGGCCTGGCCGAGAGGGAACTGGGCCGAAGCTTCCGCCCCAAGAAGAGCCGCCTCTTCCTCGAGGAGTCTGAGATGCGTCTGCTTCTCAGGGAGCTGGAGGGCACCCTGGGAATCCGTTGCCAGGCCGAACTCGAGAAAACCGTGCGGACCCTGTCGGGGCACCAGGTGGTGGACTTTCTCCGCTCGGTGAAGGCCCGCACGTCGATCGTCCACGAGAAGGTCTTTCCGCACCTGCTCATCTTCGTTCTGGGCAACCTGGACGAGGTCTACCCCATGAGCCGGCACTTCGGCCCCGATATGAACCCCGACCGTTTCCACCGCGACTCCCTCCAGGTGACCGTTCCCCAGGTCAAGGAAGCCCTGAAGCGCCGGTTCCGGCCCGAGCAGATCGCCCGCCTGGGCAACACGCACATCATCTACCCGGCCATCCGGCGGGCTTCGTTCGAACGGGTCATCGGCCGGGAGCTGGCCGCCCTGCAGGAGCGGGTCCGGGAACAGACCGGCCTCGCCCTGACCTTCGACGAGTCGGTCTTCCGGCTGATCTATGCGGAAGGCGTGTATCCGACGCAGGGGTTCCGCCCGCTCTTCTCCACCATCCATCACCTGCTGACCGGCAACCTCGGCACGTTCCTGGGCGAAGCCGCCTCCTGGCCGGAAGCGGTCGAAGCCATCCGGGTCGGATGCGCCGGCAAAACCCTGTGGGCCACCTGCAGTATCGGCGGCCAGGAGCGGTTCTCGCTGTTCCTGCCGGTTGCCGCTCCCCTGTCGGACCTGCGGCGCAGTACCTGTGACGACCGGCAGGCGGTCATCGCCGTCCACGAAAGCGGCCACACGGTTCTGCAGATGGTTCTGCTCGGCGAGATCCCGCAGGCCGTCCACTCGGTCACCGCCGGGGCCGAGGGGGGCGGGTTCTCGACCATGGACGCCGACCTGCGGGTCCTCACCCGGGACCTCGGGGTGCGGGTGGCGGCGGTCAAGCTGGGCGGCCTGCTCGCCGAACGCCTGGTGTTTGGCCACCGCCAGGGGACATCCGGGGGTGAGGAAGACCTCGAAGCGGCCACCCGCCTGCTCAGCCGGCTGGTCAAGCAGGCCGGCCTGGGACGGCACCAGATGCGGTTCGCCACGTTTGAGATGAAGGATGAACACGAGATCCACGACCGGTCGGTGGAACGGGAGATCAAATCCCTCCTGCGGGAAGCCCGGGCCCTGGCCAGGAAGGCCCTGCAGAGCGAGTGG
>CAZKPI010000004.1:7831-9290 GCA_964554555.1 uncultured bacterium | reverse complement strand
CCGGACCGGCCTGCCCGACTCCATTCCCGCCGGCCCCGCTTCCACCGGCCACCGCCAGCGGCTGAAGCGGCTCAAGGCCCTGGCCGCCAGCGAGGAACCCGCCGAGGAGCCCCCCGCCGCCCGGCGGCCGGCGGCCGGAGGGCCGGCGGGCGAACGGGGGCAGGATCCCCGCCCGCCGATGGCACTCCCCACCGCTGAGGAAGCCCCCTCCCCCGACTGCGACCTCCCCCTCGCCGCCGGGGGATGAGCCGCCGGAGGGCGGCCCGCCCCGCATGGGATGGCGAAAAGATCTGCCGACGCCGGACACACCGGCCGCCGGACCTCACGGCCGGGCAAGGCCGGAACCGCGAACAGAAGGAGCGATCATGAAAGCAAAGGGAAGCAATATCCAGAGGGCCCCTTCGATCCATTCTCTCCTGCGAAACCGCATGGTGATGCTGGCCCCGATGGACCATGGGACCGAATGGTTCCGCCTGCGGTCCTGTCATTGCCTGGTGAAGGCCTTCGATGAGGTATTCGGCCATCAGCTTCTGGAAACCGTCATCCGCATTCTGCCCAGGAACCTGAAGATCGCCCTGTGGAAACACCTCGAGCCGTTTTTGGTTTTCGTCCCGGATCCCTTGCGACCGCTTCGGGAATCCCCCTTCGACCAATATGACAACCCCGCCGACATCCTTGGCTGGTTCCACCTGTATGACCTGAAGGTCCGGCGAAAGATCGTCCAACACCTTGGCCGCCTCCTCGCCGCGTGGAACTCTTCGCACCCCCGGCCCGCCCGGCCGCCCCAGACCTCCCTTCTGGGCCGCCTGGATGAAGTGGCCGCGCTGTTCCATCTGAACGAGGTGGAGCGTGACCTTCTCGGGGTGATCTACCTGAAAAGGACGAATCGCCTGTTCGACCAACTCTTCGACCACGGGATCGACCGCTCAGGAAACCGGCGGCTCACCGACACGATCCTCAGCTGGTTCCTTCCCTACCCCTGGGGCCAGGTGGCCCACGCCATCCGCGAGGAAGGGACCCTGCGGCGGATGGGCATGATCACCGACGACATCGACCTGTCGCCGGAAATCGCCGCCTTCCTCTCACGTCTCACCAACGAGCCCCTCTCCGCCAACTATTTCAAGAAGTGCCGATCCGCGGCCCTGCCGTTCGACAAAACCCAGGTGGCGCCCCGAGACGTGGAGGTCATCAAGGACCTGGTGGCCAACCGGCCGGCCGGCAAGGGGGTCAACCTTCTGCTGGCCGGGCCCCCGGGCACGGGCAAGACCGAGTTCGCCCGTTCCCTCGGACAGGCGCTGGGGATGGACGTTTTCGAGGCCATCATCCTGGGGGGGAAGAACCGCGACGAGAACATCAACTTCCGGTTCCGGTCCATCGTGGCTTTTCAGAGCATGTATGGCGGCACCCGGGCGGCCATGCTGGTCATCGACGAGGCCGACGCCCTGATCAACAACGGCCA
>CAZKPI010000004.1:7370-7821 GCA_964554555.1 uncultured bacterium | reverse complement strand
TTTGCGGCGCTGTTCGGGGACACGCAGGGCAAGGCCGTGGTCAACCAGTGCCTGGACGCGGCCCGCAACGTGCAGGTCTGGATCACCAACCGCGACGAGGGTCTCGACGACTCGACCTGCCGCCGGTTCGACTACGTCGTCCGGTTCCAGAAGCCCGGGGTGGCTCAGCGCCGGCAGTTCTGGCGCACCCTGCGGGAGCGGTATGACCTCGCCCCGATCCTGTCCGACCAGGATGTCGAGCGCTTTGCCGCCGAGTTCCCGGCGGGAGCGGGCGGGGTCGATGTGGCCCTGCGCAACGTGCAGAACCTCGCCCGGGAAGGCTGGGACCGGACCCGGATCCTCGGCCTGATCGAGCGCCTGCTGATTTCGCACCAGAAGGTGATGGGCATCCGCCAGGGCCCGGGCGCCGACACCGGCGGCCTGCGGCCCGGGCTGGCCTCGATGGACCAGC
>CAZKPI010000004.1:4629-7307 GCA_964554555.1 uncultured bacterium | reverse complement strand
CCGGAACCGGGCTCCCTGCCCCGCCTCCGCATCCTCCTGCAAGGGAAGCCCGGCACCGGCAAGACCTTCTTCGTCCGGCACCTGGCCGAGCGGCTGGACCTGCCGCTGGTCGTCAAGACGGCGGCCGACCTGCTGAACCCCTACGTCGGGATGACCGAGCGGCGGATCCGCGAGGCGTTCGAGGAGGCGGAGGCCGGGGGCAGTCTCCTGTTCTTCGACGAGATCGACGGGCTGATGCGCTCGCGGGCTCTGGCGGCGCGCAGTTGGGAGGTCACCCAGGTCAACGAACTGCTCACCTGCATGGAGAACTTCCCGGGCATCTTCGTTGCCGCCACCAACTGCGGCGGGATGCTCGACCCGGCCTCGGTGCGCCGGTTCGGGTTCAAGATCGAGTTCGACTACCTGAAGCCCGCCGCCAACCCGGCGTTCTACCACACCCTCCTGGCCGGCCCCCTGCCCGAGGCCCTGGCCGCCCGCCTGGCCGGCCTGGACGGCCTGGCCCCCGGCGACTTCGCCGCCGTGCGCCAGCGGTTCGCCCCCCTGCCGCGGGGCTCGTTCACCCACGACGACCTGCTGGCCGGCCTCCTCGAAGAACGCGCCGCCCGCCGCCCCCCGGCCCGCATCGGGTTCTCGGTGTGACCCCCTTCTTCGGGGGAAAGCACCCCTGGCTTGACGGCCAGTGTTAACCAAACAGGTTTGCCCGCCATCTCACCAATCCCCTGCGGGCGGGCCACGCTGGGCCATGGAAAGATCTTGCCGACCTGATAACGGAAGGAGTCTTCGATGCCTCAGAACCCTCGACATTCGAGTGCCTCTCCCTGCAAGAACTCGTGGAAAAGAACCTGGTTCTCGAAGAGAAACAACGATGGTACTCCTGGGATGACCATCATGTGCTCGATCTCTTGAAAGATACGTTTTCTCGGAAGACACCCTACCTGTTGGGTACGACTCCGGCCATGAAACGATTGATACAGAACTTCCGCTTTCGGCGATCAGGTTCGATCGAGCATATGCTCCCGCAGACACGCATGGGGGACACAGCGGGAGCGATCCCCCCGGATGACTCCTTTGGCACCCTTGCCCTCGTTTCCAGTTCCCGCAATTCCCGGTTCGGCCATCTTCCCCCGGCGGGAAAGATGGATGTCATCCTGCAGTCGGGATACGTCGAATCATTGAAGATGGCCCATTTCCTCCTGGGAGATCATGATCCCCAGGCGGCCGGCAGGATCATGCACGAGATTCTGGTCGAGAGCGTCCGGCCGAAGTAGCCGGCGAAGTAGCCGGCGACCCATGCTTTTTCCCGCTCGTTCAGGCCAATGCCAGGAACTACCATCACCTAGAGGGGGTCATTCCCCTCCGGTCAGGTGGGCGATCAATGGTTCGAGGTTGAAGACCCGCATGGTGGCGTCGCCAATCGCCCGGGCGTAGGGGCGGTCGACGTTGGAGGAGACCGTCACGCACTCGGCATCGGGATACAGACCGAGGAAGGCCTTGAAGTTCCGGGTGTTCAGGTCGGTGTCTTTCCATTTGCCTTCAATGGCGACGGCCGGGCGGCCCCGCCGGGCGATCACGAAATCGACCTCGTGACCCTGCTTGTCCCGCCAGTAGTGCAGGGTTTGCCACTGCAACCGGGCCTGGATCTCATTGAGCACGAAGTGCTTCCAGCAGATTCCCCGATCCGCGGGGCGAAAGTGCGTCCATCCCCCCAGACACCCCATGAAACAGAGGCACCTCTGGAAGGATCGGGGTTCGCGAATAGTATTGCCAAACGCCATTCTGTTTGCGTGTGGAAAACACCGTCGGCCAAAGCACAGGCGGGCCCACCCGAGGAAAAATTCCTGGCGCGACTACGCCATGGGTTGGCGTAGATGGGGGAGTAAGCTCAAGGCAAGGAACGAAGAGGAGGTCACCATGCGGAAGCAACGCCCCGACATCGCGGTTTCCATTGAGGAGAAGCGGGCCCTGCTCGAGGGAGCCCGCCAGACCCTGGGCCAGGAATTCATCGGCATCGATGGCATCATCGACGCGGTCATCCAGAACGTCAGTCCCTGGTTTTTCTTCCCCGAGATCCAGGACCGCCCCATCGTCATCAACCTGTGGGGGATGACCGGCGTCGGCAAGAGTTCGCTGGTCGCCCGGCTGGTCGAACTGCTCGGGTTCCAGGACCGGTTCTTCCGGTTCGATCTCGGGGACAAGGACAGTTCCTTCTCCTTCCACGAGACCTTCGTGCAGATGGTCAACCACGACAACGCCTCGCCCCTGGTCGTCGCCTTCGACGAAGTGCAGCATTCCCGCACCATCAACCCGTTGGGCCAGGAGATCGAATCCGACCGGAACCGGAACATGTGGGAGATCCTGGATTCCGGAAAAATCCGGTTCTTCCACTGGAGCCGGCAGGCCGACGGCATCCGGCGGCTGGCCGAGGTGCTGGCCGAATTGCTGCTCAAAGGCGTGGTCATCGAGCGCGGGGTCATCCGGCGCGGGTTGCCGCTGGCGGCCAAGGAGCTCCGGCGCAACCTCAAGAACGAAAAGGCCCCGCTGGCCCTGGAGGAAGGGGACATTGAAGCCATCCTGGACCTGGCGGGCCGGCGCCTGAACTTCGTCCTGAAGCAGGACGTCGAACAGACCCTGCGCAAGCTGGACGGCCCAGGTCTCGTCGATTTCCTCCTCAAGGTGGC
>CAZKPI010000004.1:0-4619 GCA_964554555.1 uncultured bacterium | reverse complement strand
GGTCCAGCACCGTCGAGAAGCGGTTTCCCCGACTGCTGGTCTTCGTCATGGGCAACCTCGACGAGGCCTACACCATGACCCGGGACTTCAGCTGCGACACGGACCCCGACCGGTTCTACTGGGAATCCCTCCAGATCGGCGTCCCCGAGATCAAGGAAGCGCTCAAGTCCCGGTTCCGGGCGGAGCAGATCGCGCGGCTGGGCAACGCCCACATCATCTACCCCGCCATTCAGAGGCGGTCCTTCGAGCGTGTCATCGCCAACGAACTGGACAAGCTCGCGGGACGCATTTTGCGGGAAACCGGGATCACCATCGAGTTCGCTCCCTCGATCCGGGAACTCATCTATGCCGAGGGGGTCTATCCGACCCAGGGCTTCCGACCCCTTTTCTCGACCATCCATCAGCTCATCACCAGCACCATGGGGTTCTTCCTGTCCGATCGGCGGGTCTGGCGCCAGCGGGTGGACCGGATGCGCCTCGAGGCGCGGGGAAAGGAGCTGATGGCCACCTTCGCTGGGGGCAGGGGAACGGCCTTCACCAGCGCCCTCCCCCTCAAGACCCCGATGTCCGACCTGCGCGAAGGGACAAAGGACGACCGGCAGGCAGTCGCCGCCGTCCACGAGGCCGGCCACGCCGTGGTCCACATGGTCGTCGAGCGGCGACTGCCCAAGGCGGTCCACGCGACCTCCACCAACGTCGAGGCGGGCGGGTTCCTGGTCGTCGACGACCGGAAACCGATCAAGACCCGGGAGGAGCTGTTCGCCCGCGCCGCGACCTATCTGGCGGGGATCGCCGCCGAACGGCTGGTCTTCGGCCCCGACGCCCAGACGACCGGCGGCGAGGGTGACATCCGACGGGCCACCAACCTGGTCAGCCGCCTCATGAAAGAGGCGGGGATGGGCACCTGCCAGGTGAGCTACGGCTTGGCAACCCAGGGAGACGAGGGCAGGATCCATGCCATCGAGGGGGTTGAAGAGGAAGTGAAGACGGCGCTGGCCACCGCCCTGTGCCGGGCCGAGGAGGCCCTGAAGGCGGAATGGAACCTGTTCCTGAACCTGGCCGACCACCTCTCGGACCACAGCCGCCTCGGCCCGGACGAGCTCCTCGGGTTCTGCCGCCGCCATTCGGTGACCGGCCTCGGCGAAACCCTGAGGGCAGGCGGCGAGGGCATCGCCCACCGCCACCTACTGAAGAAGGTGGTCCAGGAAGCCGGCCAGGGAGGTCTGCCCGTCCGGCCCCTCGTCGACCGCCTCCGCACCTCCCCGCCGGAAGAGGAGGAAGACGAAACCGTCCCCGCCGTGGCCAACTGAAAGGTCAGCCCCGCTCGGGCCCGCCACGCCGATGGTTCTGCCGCCAGGGCGAAGCCAGCCCCACTCGCGATCGCCAGGCCGTTCGGCCGGGTCCTTCCGGCTGTCCCGGCGAGGGTGGGAGGCAACCCGGGGCCATGCCCGCCGGCGACCCGCCGGCCCCCGGCCACCCGGATCCGGAAGGATCTTTCCCCAATCAGTCAGGAGGAATGCCGATGACCATCTTCCATTTCAACCCCGCCACCGCGACCATTTCCGTCGACCTGGGGGATTTCTGCGAGGTTCTGCAAACCGGCGATACCCACGCCCTCTTGGAATGGCTCTGGAAACCGGAAGAGCCCCGGCTCTCCCCGCCGGGGCTCTTCCGGTCATGGACATCCGCCACGTCATTCTTCTCCTCCGAGTCTCACGCCAGGCCAGTTTTCGCAATTTCCAGGACTTTGTGCTCGGGCTCGGCCTGCCGAATGCGACTGACATTCGCCTCGGGGTGTGGGTCGATCCTGCCATCACCGATGACACGATCAAGGTCCGGGCCCTCTTCGCCGGCCACCGCGCGGCCAAGGCAGGGACGTCTTGAACCATCACGGATTCGGCCACCTCCGTGTCCACAGCACCGACGGTTTCCTCGACGGGGTGCCTACCATGGAAGCCATCGTCCAGGCGGCGCACGACCTGGGCATGCCCGCCGTCGCCCTGACCGACCACGACAACCTGCACGGGGCCATCGAGTTCATCGACGCGGCGACCCGCCTCGGTGCGCTTCAACGGCGCGGGAACCGACAACCACATTGCCGGGGGCTTTCCACCGCCGTCTTCCAGCACGTTGGACAGAACGGCCAACCCGAGCCCCTTCCTTGGTGCCGTTTTCAAGAGGGCGACACATTCTGTCGCTCCTGGTCCTGTAGGCTCCCCATTCCATGATCAGGCTTGGGAATCTCCGCCCGACCGATGGTTGGGCAGGGTGCCGACTGGTCATGCCTGCCTGGCAGAACGGTTTGTCGAACAACCTCCGCTGGGCAATCGGCGTGTTCGGGCTGGCCGGTCTGGGATTCTCCCTTCCCACCTGGCTTTTTCATACGGCCTTTGGGGCGACCCTGGCGGTCGGGGTGGTGGTCTGCCGAATGGCGAGGCGTGGGTCCCACAGGACCAACCAGCGGCTGGTGGCGCTCCTGGGGCTCGAGGTCTGCCTGGTCGTCGGGCTGGCCGCGAGCCTGGTCCGGCGGGTCGCGTTGGGAGAGACGCCCTTGGACTGTCTGCCATGGGTGGCGGACGGCCTTCCCTTCCACGGCGGCCCCGGCATCGGCGCCCTCCTGTCCATGCTGTTCATGGGTTGCGAGATCGAGACCATCCGACGGATCGGCAGGCCACTCTTCGAGTTCCATGTCATGGTCGCTCTGGATGAAATTCCCGGCCGGCTGATGGCCATCGATGCCGAGATCAGGGCAGGAGCCCTGCCCTCGGGTGTGGCGCGCCTCCGCCGTCGAGACACAGTACTGCGGGGAACCCTGGTGGACCAGATGGAATCGGCCAGGAGAATGCTTCTTGGGGTGGCCATCGGGCTGGCCTTGGGATGCGCCTTGCCCCTGGTGGTTCATCTGGTGCGGCTGGACGGGGGGTGGGCATCCTTGGCCGCCGGGAGTGGCCGGGAGGTCTGCCACCTCGCCGGGATGGGGGTGTTCCTGGTGATTCCCCTCCTTTTGGGGGTGGTTGCGTTGAGACTCATGCTCCCCCGAGAGGATTCGGTCGATTGAGTGTGGTTCCAGCCGATGCGTGCCCGTGATCGCGGGTGAAGGGGAAGGCCAGGGACAATTCTCCTTCTGTCACCCTTGGCATGACGCCTGGGCTCCGGTCAGCGGTGGCCACTGCCGCTAAGCGCAAGAAGGTCGAAGAAGCCGTGCCGGGTAGCGACCTGGTGATCCTATTGGCAGGGCTGGGAGATCAAACAAGGATCGACTCCCAGCCAGGGGATGTTCCTGGCTAGCAGGAGGACCTGGAAAACCGGTGGAATCCACCCTCTGGTTTTTCGAGGCGATCAAGGCCATGGGTATAACGCCATGGTTTGGCGTAGCGGGCCGGTATGCTGGAATCAGGAGGCCCCCAGGGGGCCCGGCCATTCCACCAGAAAAGGAGAAACGCATGTTCGACTTCAACGCTCCTCCCTCCGATTACGCCGTGATCAAGGTCTTCGGCGTTGGCAAAGGCGGCATCAGCGCCGTCAACCACATGATCGATTCCCGTCTCGCGGGCCTCGAATTCGTGGGGGTCGGCCCCGCCTCTCAGGGGACCGAAGGGTCGCGCGCCCCGGAGAACATCCTCGTCGAAGGAACCGCCCCCGGCCAGGCCGGGACCCCCGCCGACCGCGACCGCCTGGCCCGGAGCCTGCAGGCGACCAACATGGCCTTCATCGTCCACACCCTGGGCTGCGAGGTGTCGACGGCCGCGGCCACTGCGGTCGCCGAGGCGGCCCGCGAGCGGGACATCCTGACGGTCGCCCTGGTGGCCCGGCCGTTCTTCCTGGAAGGCCGCACGCGCCGCGCCGCCGCCGAAGCCGGCTTCCAGGCCCTCCGGCAGCGGGTGGACTGCATCGTGGGCTTCCACAGCGACCGCGTGATCGGCTCGGACGGAGGCGGCACCCTGACGATGACCGAGGCCCTCGCCCGCGTCGGACAGACCCTGCAGGACGCCCTCGGCACCATCTCCCGCCTCATCCTGCCGCCCCTGCCCCTCGTCGGGAGACTGGCCCGCGCCCACCACGGGGCCTCCGCGCCCCCCATTCCCCTCGGATGGATGCCTCGGGAGGCGAACCCTCCCGGCGAACCAGGGGTGGTCACGCCCCAGGGTGCCCCCTCGGCGCGGCCACGGCCCGGCCTGGATCAGAAGCAGGCGGCCAGGCGGGAGGCGGAGACCTTCCAGAAGCAGGTGTCGGCGATCACGAGCACGATCCTCCTGCCGGGGCTCATCTGCACGGATTTCGCCGACGTCCGTCTCATTCTGAAAGATGCCGGCACAGGCGAGATGGCCTTCGGCGAAGGACGGGGCCCCGACCGTGTCGAGAGTGCGGTAGCGATGGTCTTTCGGGACCCTTCCTTCCTGGAGAACCTGAAGAGAGCCAAGAGCCTGCTGATGAACATCCCCTCGACCCAACGGACGTCCTTGCATGAGGTCAACCGGGCCGCCTCCCGTCTCCAGGAGGTTGCCCACCCCGATTCGAACATCATCCTGGCCGCCCCAATCGGGAAGGCTGTCGACGAGGAGACCTTCCGCATCGGCATCCTCGCCACCGGCTTCGAACCCCACCCCAATCCCTGATCC
>CAZKPI010000003.1:0-35277 GCA_964554555.1 uncultured bacterium | reverse complement strand
CTACGCCAAGGTCAAGTATGTCGAGGAGGGAGGCTCCTTCTATTTCCTCATTCCGGAAAACACCCACATCAAACTGCGCATCGTCTGGGATCCCTACGACCACAACGGGGGCAACCTGCAGGACAAGTACGACTGGGTTGCCCGCCCCGACAAGGGCAATGTTCCGGCCGACCCCAAAGCCCCGGTCACCCTGGGCCGCAAGTATTTCCCCCTGAGCGCCATGGCCGCTTTTTTCCAGGTCAGCGGCAACCGCAACTCGATCGTCGAGGCGTTCAACCGCTCCGTTGGATCACCGCCCAATAACACCTTCCAGAGCGACAGCGGCATGGGGCCCGCGTTCATGCTCAAGAGTTCTTTCGTCAAGCCTGGCCAGGGCGGCAAGATCACCATTTTCGATGACCAGCGGGCCCCGGGTTACCCGAAGACCTCGAAACTGTGTTCCCCCGCGGGCGACGAGCTGGATGTCGATGAACTGGATTCCGTCCTTCCCAATGCCGGAAGCGCTTTTTCCCCGAAATCCGTCATCCCCCCGGAACCACCAAGCTTTACCAGGGACGGCAAGAAGTATCGAGAGGATGTCGAGTATTCGGTCCCGAGCAAATCCGGGCTGTTCTTGGGTGATTTGAACATCGGGGTGACCAACCTCCGCAACGAGGACTACAAAGCGTACATCGTGGCGGGCGAACCAAACGTCTGGCAAGAGGACACCATCCCGATGATCCCGGAAAATACCGAAGGCGGCATCGGCAACAGCACCGGTGAAATCGAGATGACCTTCCACACCCCCAACGTCGGGGCCTCCGCCATGACCAAGCTCAAGGTGAACTGCCCGGCCGCCGGCTTCGAGATCACCAACCTCTATTGGTGCTGGGTGGAAACCATCGTCACCAAGGTGGCCTCCGACACCGACAACAACCCTTCGACCGAGGACGAATATATCCTGGATGCAGCCGACCCCAACTGCGGCACCACCGAAAACAAATGCAGTGTCGGCCTGAAGGTCGTCATCACCAAGCCCGCCTCCTCCAACGGCTACACCGCCTTCAAGGTCTTTGCCACACAGCCTCCCATCGCCTCAAAACTGACCCTCACCGAACCAGACAAAGTGCACAAGGTCGCCTACAGCGGGGTCCCCGTCCGCTTCTCCCTTGACGTCTACGGCTCCGACCCCTTCGCCGACAAGCCGGTCAGCGGCTTGACCCGGAAAGACGGCACCCCCATCAAGCACGACATCGACGCGATGAAAAGCTCTTTGAAGTTCTTCATGTCCTACCCGGTCTACGACTTCAAATCCACCGGCGGCCTGGGGGTGAACGATTTCTACGATGTGACCAAGGTCAACCTGGGCCTCATGGATTTCGACAACCGCCTCACCCCCACCTGGAAGGGTTCCTACTATGAACCCAAGTGGGTCTGGCGGAAAGCCGATCAGGTGAACATCAACTCCGCCAACTTCACCAAACTGACCGCGGACGGTTCCACCCTCTGGGGCGGCGGCAAATGGACCATCGCGGGCGAGGCCGTCTTCAACGTCCCCGGTCCCCAGCATTTCTCCACGGAAGGTGATGGCAAATCCCTGGGCTACGAGGCCCATGGAGTCGATTTCCCCGCCGCGGACAAACCGGACGCCGAAAAACTCTGGAAAGTCTGCGCCGTGATCGCCGACACCTCCGGTCACAAATGCATGTACTATTCCGACATGGTCAGCAAGGCCGATGGCACCACCCCCTACCCGTCCGCCGGCATGGAGCTGGATGAGGGGGTGGTCAAACCGGATGACCCGGCCACCGTCATGAAGTGCACCTACGACCAGGAACCCCCGCTTGCCACCAGAATTCCTTCCGAGATTCCTTTTGCCGGCAGTGAGTACACCTGGCAAAAATACGGAACCCTCAAGTGCAAGGACGAGAACACCCCGCCCGAAATCCAGGTGATCGTCTTCGACACCCGCAACAACCGGTATCACATCTTCGGCACCAAGGCCGGCGGCGACGACAAGCTCTCCTCGCCGGACTACGCGACCTACCTGGCGGCCAACCCCTACAGCACCACCGACAGCGGAAACATCACCACGGGCCTGTCCTTCACCAATTTCGACCAGACCCTCTACGACAAGTTCCTGAAGGACCCCGCCGGCGGCCTCAGCACGGTGGGCGGCTCCTGCCCGGCCGGCAGTGGGTTCGTCTGCCAGGCCAACACCCGCCTCATCTTCTACATCCGCGCCTGGGACAACATGAACACCTTCAACAGCGCCAAGACCTTCGGCGTCCAGGAGGTCTCCTACTCGGTTGCCGACTTCTTTGCCACCGGGGCGGACACTCCGCCCAGCGGCGGCGGGACCTACGATCCCGTCGATCTGATGCAGAACCCGCCCGTTTGGCAGTTCCGCGCCCCGAACGTCAGCGGCGGCACTCCGGAATCGGGCAAGGACTGCAGTCTGACCGTCACCGCCAAGGACTTCAACGGCGCCACCCGGACGCTCACCCTGAAGATCTTCGTCCTTGCCCATGACCTGACCATCCGCTCTCTCGAGGAAAAGCGCAACCGGAACTGATCCTCGGCCCCCGACGCCCCCGAACCTTCTCCGGAACCCTCTCCCCCACGGGAGAGGGTTCTTGCATTGGCCGGATTCGGCTGGAGAATGGGAACGAGCCCCCGTGGCAGATCGCGAGGGGGGATTTTTCTATAGGCGGGGTTCTTCTGACGAAGGGGGGCATGCGCCCCCACCCGATGGCATTCCACGGGGGGGCGGCGGAAGGCGAACCGGGGGGATCAGCCTCCGGTGATGGTCGTGATGATGTCCTGGATGGCTTTCTTCAGAGGACCTTCAGCCCCGGACAGGGCCTCCGTCAGGAGGGGGACCGCATCTTTCCAGTAGCGCAGGAGGGCTTCCCGGGCATTGTAGGCGACCAGCTTGTTTTCGTTCTTCAGGCACTTCACGATGGCGGGAACCGCCGCCTGGGCATTGGCACGAATCTTTCCGAGGCACAACAGGCTCTGGATCTTCATTCCCGGAATCTCGCTCTCCGTCACTCCCAGGACGGCCGGAACCGCCTCAGCGGCGCCCGGTCCAAACTTCCCGAGGGCCTCAAGAGCGGTGACGACCAGGGTCCGGTCGTCGGCCTCCAGGGCCTTTGACAAGCCCTCAAGGGCTTCGGGGGTGGCCACCCGGAAGGTGCCCAGCCGGTAGGCCGCCGCCGCGGCCACCCGCGGATCGGAGTCCTTCACCTGGGCGACTGCCTCCTTGTACCGTGCCGTCCCGGTCACTTCGTCCGATGGGGCGTAGGCCCGTGAGGCGGAGAGGGCGATCTCCGCCTCATCGGCGGGGGAAACGGCAGGAGGAGTGCTCACGGGGACTGCCCCGCTGGCGGCCGCTCCGGGGGCCCCAGAGGGAGCCGCGGCTTGGCCGGAAACGGCCGGGGCGGCGGCGGTCGCCTTGGCCCTGGCTTTCTCCTCTTCGAGGCGCTTTTTCAGCTCCTCAGCGCGGGCGGCGGCGGTGAGGGCCTCCTCGGTGGTCTGCTGGTGCCGGACGGTCTTCAGCCACTTTTCGGCCACCGCGGCCAGCTCGGGGGCAGGCTTTCCGGCCAGGAAGGCGGTCAGGCCCTGTTCGGCGGCCTCGCGCTCCCCCCGAAAAAAGCGGTAGATGGATTGATACAACGGCGCCGACGGGTCCTTGGAGTATTTGACCTTGGCATCGTAATGGGTGAGGGCGGCGTCGATCATCCCCTCGTCGTTCCCGCCGAGGTAGGCAATGTCGAGGTCGACGCACTCGGTGAACAACTCGAACGCCTGGTCGAAGTTGCCGTTCCCCTTCTCTTTTTGCGCTTTGCGGAACAGGGCCCGCGCCTTGTTCTGCGCCGGGGTCAGACTGGGATCGTCGGGGACAACTTCCGAATCGGCCCCCAGGGAGGCCTGCAGGTTCTTGATCCGGTTGGCCAGGCCGGGGAAGGTGGGCTTCAGCCGGAGCGCCTGTTTGAACGCCTCCAGGGCTTTCTGCGGCTGTTTGTCGAGTTCGAGGGCATACCCCAGGGCGTAGTGATACTGGGCATTGAGGGGCTGTTTTTTCAGTTCGGCCTCGAGCAGGGCGACGGCCTGGCCGGCCTGCTTCGCCTGCAGAAGGTCTTTCACCTTCATCAGAACGGGGTTCTGGCCGCCGTCCAAGGGATCGGCCCGCCCGGACAGCGGCGCCAGGGCGAGGAACAGGCAAACACCGAAGG
This sequence comes from uncultured bacterium, assembly GCA_964554555.1. Classification (GTDB taxonomy): domain Bacteria; phylum Muiribacteriota; class Ozemobacteria; order Ozemobacterales; family Ozemobacteraceae; genus Ozemobacter. Next base: position 31,060 of record CAZKPI010000003.1, on the reverse strand, counting down.
TCAACGCGTTCCGCATGATCAGAGACCCTTCTCTTTCATGTATTCTTCCATGGTCTTGCCTTCCTTCTTGAGCTTTTCGTTCAGCTTTTCCTGGCCGGGAAGTTCGCCGCGCTTCTGCTTCTCGATGATGCTCGCCTTGATTTCTTCGAGAACAGATTCGCGTTCCTCCTCGGATGAGGCATTCTCCAGCTTGGCCCGGGCCTCGGCAATCATGTCGTCGATCTTCTTGCGGTCTTCCTCGTTGACCTTTTCGGTTCCACTGCCCATCAGTTCTTCGAGGTCCTTCTGGGAGAACTCACCCGCCTCGATGGTGTCGAGGAGCTTCTCCTTGTTGGACCGGTTGAGGTAGTCGAACTTGTGGGTGATGACAAATTCCTCATTCGGGTCTTCCACATAATCGAGGGCCCGCATGTAGACTTCCGCCGCCTTGTCTTTCTTGTTGGCGATCTCGTAGAGAAACGCCAGCTGGAGCATCGGCTGTTTCTGCCACTCCTGGCCCTGGAAGCACTTCTGGAGAGCCTCCTCGTAGATGTCGGTGGCGGTCTTCAGCTCGTCGTAGTTCTTGTAGCGAAGGGGAGGATTGAGGCGGAAAGCCTGGTAAAGGGTGACCGCCAGCTGGATCTTCTTCTTGCTGTCCTGATTTTTCAGGTAGAGGTCGAACTTCTTCTGGCCTTCGTCATTGAAGGCTTCCTGCATGGTTTTGATCTTCTTTTTGAAGTTTTTCAGCTTTTCGTTGTATTCGGCACCCTTCTCCGCGTTGGGCCGCGAGCGGCCCACGATCTCAAAATTCTCGCGGGCGCCCAGGAAATCCCCTTTTTCCATGAGGATCTTGCCCAGGATGTACCGGAACACCGCGTTGTCAGGTTCCTTTTTCAGGGCCTCCAGCAGGGCGGCCACCGCCTTGTCCAGCTCCTTGGCCTTGTAGGCCGCCTCCGCCTGTCCATAGAGGGCCGCGGCCTCGGGATTGAGGCCGGCCGCCCAGAGCGTTCCCGCCAGGACCGAGGCTGCCGCCACCAGGAGGAAACATCGAAGTTTGCTCATACCATTCCTCACAGAGGGAATTTCGCTCACGTATTCTACCATAGAGACAGAAGACTTTACCATGAACCCTCCCTCCCAACAACGGATCCCCTGGGATTCAGATTGGCCGGAGAGACTTTCCTTCCTCACCCGTCAGGGCTGACGCCCCCCGGACAACGCGGTCAGAGCGGGAAGCACTCCGCTCCCCCCAACCGCCTCGCCAGAGCCAGAAGCCCCTGGCCCCCTGTTTTCTGCCGGCCGAACGCGGGGCGTCCGGCCGGCGGGAAGCCCGGCTTCACGGACGGCCGGAACCGCGCGTCTCTGCTGACCAGACGGATGTCAACGGTGGGTTGTCCCGGCGGCTCCTCGCTCCCGGGTGCGCCCCGCCGCCGAACCTGCTATAATCCGGCAGATTCCTCTGAAAGGCTTTCCGCATGCCCGTTCCACCGCCCTGCGGCCGGACCCGGCCGCCCCGCCCGACCGGAGGGCGGCAGGGCCTGCCCCTGGCCCCGACGGATGGCGGCGCGCAACGTCCGTTTCGCCGGTGGCCAGGGCGCGGTTCCCTGACCCCCCGCGCGAAGGCCATCAGCCCATGAGCACTCCGGGCGGGACAGTCAAAGGCCTACCCGGATGTCTCGGCGCCGTGGTCTTTTTTGCGGGGCTCCCGATCGCCCTGCTGGTGCTGGGCTGGCAGTTCCTGGCCAACCAGGAGTTCCAGCGGGTGACCCGCCAGCATCTCGCCCGTCTCCAGCGGAACCTCTTCCGCCTGCATCGGGAGGGCACGGAGACCTCGTTCATCCAAAAGGAACTGAACTTCTTCTACGGCTTGCTGAGCGAGGAGCGTCTGACCCCCGGCACCGCCCAGAAAGCCTATCTCCGGCTGAAGAAATCCCGGCTCCCCTTCCTCACGCTGTATTTGTTCGACGCGAACGGCGATTTCATCCCCTGCCCCGGGGAAAACCGGAAATACAAAGCCATGATCCAGAAACTGTTCCTGGCCCTGGCCGAACCGGAAATGAAGGGGCAAAGCAAACTGCTGGCCCGCTACCGGTCGCTGTTCACCTCCTTCCTCGGGGACATCGAACCGTCGGATATCGTCTACGACAAGTCCACCCTCCTTCGGGTCCACCTGAACGGCAAGCCGGGCTTCTTCTATTGGAACACCCTCTACCTCAACACCGGCGGCCCTGACACCGCCACGGGCGAGAGCCGCCCCGGGGAGGCCGGGGCCGCCTTCCAGGGCGGGATCGTCGCCTTCTTCGAGGAAAAGGAGATACCCCCGCAACTGGCCATCAAAACCATGATCCGTGATTTCAACGGGGCCGCCGGTCCGGGCGAGACGTATGCCCTGCTCGACCTCTCGCGGCCGGCCGGATCCTACTTTCCGAAGGCGGCCCGCGCCCGGTCGGGCGAGACCCTCGGGCGTCTTCTCCGGGAGACCCGCTGGATGAAGCGCCAGTTCGCCCGGGAGCGGATCGACCCCCAGCGGGTGCTGGCCATGTTCCCCTTCGAAACCGGGAAGGTGCTCGTCGGACTACAGCGGATAGCCCCGGCCGGGCAGGGGCATGTCCGCTGGCTGGTCTGGGGAACAGCCCTGCTCGTCCTCCTGCTCGTGGGGTCCTGGAGCAACCGCCTTTTCCTGGCGGAAACCCCGCCTTACACGTCGATCAAGAAGAAGCTGGTCGTCCTTTTCCTGTATGCGACGGCCATTCCCGTGACCTCTTTCCTCCTGCTGGGGTCCCAGTACGCCATGGAAGAACGCCAGGTCATGATCCAGGAGCGGTTCGCCCAGCTCGGCTCCCTGATCGAGAACATCGACGAGAACTTCAACTCGGCCATGCAGTCCCTGCACGCCCTGTTCATCCGGTTCAGCCGCCTGCCGGCGGTCGCCCGGCTCGATCAGGCACGACTGAAGAGGATCAGCACCCGGATGCGGGAGCAGAACCTCGTTTCGCAGGTCTTCCTGGTCGACCAGCGGGGCCGGTTCAAGTTCGATCTGGGCCTGGACAAGGGCCGGGACCTCATCGCCAGGTTCATCCCCACCATGGCCCGCAAACTGTTCTCCAGCCGGTTCGGCAGTGCCACGGACGACCTGGGGGCCCGCATGTCCGACGTGATGATGGAATCGCTGACCGACAGCTTCGCTGAGCTCGTGACCCGAGACGGTGGCGGCAAGTCCGCCTTCGCCCGGCTGTTCGAGCAGACCGACCAGCTCCACGAGTTCTGGTTCGGCCGGGGGTGCTATTTCATCTTCACCTCGTTCGTCCCCGAGGTGGGCCAGAAGCACCCCAACGTCCTGATCCTGATGGAAAGCGCCCAGGTCCTGGCCAGGAAGTACCTGAAGGCCGTCGTCCAGCAGAACCTGCGGGCCCGCGAGGAGGAAAAACCCGTGCGGCTGGCGATGATGTCGCGGCGCCGCGACTACTCGCCCTTCCCGGCCGGTTTTTCCAAGTATCCCTTTGGCAAGGAGCTCTACGACAAGGTCCTGACCACCGAAACCCAGCACACCAGCATCGAGGAGGTGGGGGGCTCCCCCTACCTGGTCGTGGCCTCACCCCTCAAAAAACTTCCCGACTTCCTGCTGTTCGCGATGTATCCGAAGTCGCGGATTGACGAGGTCATCGACCGGCTGACCTGGCGGATCGCCGTGATTTCGGGGATCAGCGGCCTGTTCGCCTTTCTCATCGGGCTGATCCTGGCCCAGAGCTTCCTGTGGCCGATCACCAGCCTGTCCCAGGGCATCGCCGCCATCGAGCGCCGCGACTTCGCCTACCGGATCCCGCCGCTCGCCGCCGACGAGTTCGGCGACCTGGGCAACACCTTCAACCGAGTGATCTCGAGCCTCGAGGAACTGGCCGTCGGCAAGGTGGTGCAGGAAACCCTGTTTCCGGCCGGCCCCCTCCGCCTCGGGGAATTCGAGATCGCCGGCATTTCCCAGGCCGTGAGCGATCTCGGGGGGGACTACTTCGACTACTTCGCCGTCGACGACCGGTATGCCGTCGTCCTCATCGGCGACGTGACGGGCCATGGAGTGCCCGCCGCCCTGCTGATGGCCATGGCCAAGAGCGCGGTGAAGATCCGTCCCGGACACGAGGCCATCCAGCCGGTGGCCACCCTGGACGCGATCAATGCCCACCTCTTCGAGACCATCAAGCGCAAGCGGCTGATGACCATGGTCTACGGGGTCCTCGACACCAGGGAGGCGCGGTTCGTCTTCGCCAACGCCGGCCACACCTTCCCCATCGCCTACCAGGCCGCCCCGGACACCGTGACCATGCTGGACTGCCCGGCTTTTCCCCTCGGCGCCCGGAAGAAGGGGAACTTCGAGGAGAGCCGCTTCGGGTTCGGACCGGGTGACGCGATCATCCTCTACACGGATGGCCTGGTTGAGACGCCGGCCGCCGACGGCCGGGCGCTGGGATACGACAGGTTCCAGCGCCTGCTTGGGGACGCCTGCCGGCGCGGGCCCACCGCGGGAGCGGTCATGGAGGCCATCCTGCGGGATTTCCGGTCGGCCACGGGGGGAAGGCCGTGCGAGGATGACCTCACCCTGATCGTCCTGCAGAGGGGCAGGCCGGCGACCGCCTGAGCAATCCGGGCCCGGTCTTCCCCGTTTGGGGAGGTGGTTCCTGCCCGGAGGTTCCAGACGGTGAGCGGTCTTCCAGCCGTTTTCCCCAGGGTCCTCCCAGGACGGCCGTTTGGGCTTGTTCCAGGCCTTCCGGGTTGATCGGCGTTCATCCGCGGTTTGCCCGGTGTCCTGGAGGCCGCCCGGCGGCAACCTGTTTTTGCCGCCGCTTGAAACCTGTTTGACATTCTACAGATCATTTGGTACCATCAAAAGTTCCAACCTGATCGGGGACGGGTGCGACATCTTTGATGCGACGAGGTATGACGGCTCTTTTGCCCACCATCTCCAGTGATATCAAGGCAGAGATCCGGGCCAGGACGGATATCATCAAACTGGTCGGCGAATATGTCCGGCTGGTACCCTCCGGACGTACCTACAAGGGCTTGTGCCCGTTCCACCAGGAAAAGACCCCAAGTTTCTACGTCATCCCGCACAAGCAGATGTTCCATTGTTTCGGATGCGGCAAGGGAGGTGACGCGTTCGCCTTCGTCATGGAGGCCGAACGGCTCACCTTCCCTGAAGCCGTCCGTCTGCTGGCCCGCCGGATCGGCATCGAGCTCCCCGACTACCAGGACCCGGAAACCGCGGGAAAAGAGAAGTTCTTCACCATCCTCGAGGCGGCCGCCAAGTTCTACGCCGCCCAGCTCTACCAGGCGCAGACCGGGGCCCCGGCCCGCGACTACCTGAAGACCCGCGCCATCACCTGGGAAACAGCCCGCCAGTTCCAGCTGGGGTTCGCCCCCCCGCAGGGCGACGCCCTGACCCGGCGACTGGCAAAGGATCCCGATACCACCGTCCTCCTCGAGAAGGTGGGCCTGATCAAGCCCCAGCCATCCGGCAACGGCCATTACGACGCGTTCCGCAACCGTCTGATGATCCCCATCCTCGACACCCACGGGCGGGTGATCGGCTTCGGCGGCCGCGTTTTGACCAAGGGCGACGAGCCCAAGTATCTCAACAGCCCCGAATCCGAGATCTTCAACAAGCGGCGGGTGCTGTTCAACTTCAAGGAGGCCCTGCCCCAGATCCGGCGCCTGAACGCCGTCATCGTGGTGGAGGGCTTCCTCGACGTCATCTCCCTCGTCCAGAGCGGCATCCACCACGTGGTGGCCACCCTCGGCACCTCGATCACCCCCGACCATCTCCAGCTGTTGTCCCGCAACGCCCAGACCCTCTACCTGTCATACGACGCGGACGAGGCGGGCCAGCGGGCCACCCTGCGGGCCATCTCGATGCAGCGCGACACTCCCCTGAACGCCCGCATTCTTTCGTTCCCCGATCCCAAGGATGATCCCGACAGCTTCGTCCGTCGGGAGGGTCCGCAGAAGTTTCTCGAGAGCCTGCAGGCCTCGCGGGACATCTACACCTTCCTCGTGGAAACGCGCACCCGCGGTCTGAACCGCCCGCTGGAGGTCCATGTCAAGGAGAGCCTGGTCCGTGAGTTCCGGGATTACATCAAGGCCATTGAGAGCCCGATAGCCCGCAGTGAAACCATCAGGACCCTGGCCCGCCTGCTCGACCTGGACGTCGCCCTGTTGGAGTCGCAGTTTTCCCAGGAAAAACCCAGATCCCCCGCCCCGCCTGCCGACCGGCCCGCCCCCTCCGCCCCGCCGGCGCCTACCGCCCAGCGAAAGCGCGAGGAGTGGGTCCTCAAGCACCTTCTCGACCATCCCGACGAGTTTCCCCGCACCCGCAGTCTCCTGTCTCCGGCCGATTTCACCGACCCCGACCTTCGCAAGATCTTCCACCTCATCCGTGACACGATCGAACGGGGCGAGGGCCCTCTACAGCCAGCCGACCTCCTCGGCGCCCTGGATGAACCCAGCCTGGCGTCCCGACTGAGCGGCCTGATCATCGCACTCGAGGAAGCCCCCCCCGAACCGTTCATGGAATGCGTGAAAGGCATGGTGATGCACCGGCTGAAACAGGAATCCCAGGATCTCCAGGCGCAGATCCAGAAAGCTGAACGGGCCGGCAACGGCCCGGTCGTCGCCGACCTCCAACGCCAACAGTTCGATCTGCGCCGGAAGATCGACCTCCTCGGTAGAAATGCCTAAGAAAAAGGAACCACCCATGAGCAGTTCAGCCCAGGCTCAAGCCGTCGCCACGCAAGCCAGTCCTGCCCCAGCCAAGTCCCTGGAAGAGATCCGGCAGGAACTGATCAAAAAGGGAAAGGAGCAGGGGTACCTCAGCTATCAGGAGATCAATAAAGTCCTCCCCGACGGCCTCGACACGATGGCCTTCGAGGAGGTCATCGACCACCTCATGGAAGCCAACGTCGAGCTGGTCGACGACGACGAGATCCAGCTCAAAGAGAAGCTCCGGATGCCGGAGGACAAGAAGGAGGAGAATTACACCGAAGCCCAGCAGGACTTCGACGACATCGATGATTCCGTGCGCGTCTACCTCCGCGAGATCGGCAAGATCCGGCTTCTCACCACCCAGGAAGAGATCACCCTCGCCAAGCGCATCGAGCACGGTGACCAGGAGGCCCAGCGCAAGCTGATCGAAGCCAACCTCCGCCTGGTCGTCTCGGTCGCCAAGAAGTACACCAAGCGCGGCCTGCTGTTCCTCGACCTGATCCAGGAAGGGAACCAGGGCCTGATCCGCGCCGTCGAGAAGTTCAAATACCGCAAGGGGTACAAGTTCTCCACCTATGCCATCTGGTGGATCCGGCAGGCCATCACCCGCGCCATCGCCGACCAGGCCCGCACCATCCGCATCCCGGTCCACATGGTGGAAACCATCAACAAGCTCCGCAAGGCCAGCCGGAAGATGATGCAGAAGCTCGGCCGCGAGCCGACCATCGAGGAACTGGCCGCAGAGGTGGGTCTGCCGGTCGAGAAGGTCAAGAACATCATGAAGACCGCGATGGACCCCATTTCGCTGGAAACCCCCATCAATGGCGAGGAGGACTCCCACCTCGGCGACTTCGTCGAGGACAAGTCAGCCCTTCCCCCCGCTGAGACGGCTTTCAACCTCATCCTCAAGGAACAGATCAACCGCGTCCTGTCCACCCTGACCGAACGCGAGTCACGGGTCATCAAATACCGGTTCGGCCTCGAAGATGGCTGGCAGCGCACCCTGGAAGAGGTCGGCCAGAAGTTCGGGGTGACCCGGGAACGCATCCGGCAGATCGAGGCGAAGGCCCTGCGCAAGCTCCGGCACCCCAGCCGGTCCAAGAAGCTGAAAGAGTTCTACATGGAATAAAGCTTGCCGGGGCCCTCCGGGTGTGGTAGAATAACAAAACTTCCGGGCCTATAGCTCAGTGGTTAGAGCTGCCGGCTCATAACCGGCTGGTCGCAGGTTCGATCCCTGCTGGGCCCAAACCTGAACCAAGGCAACATGCCCCCATCGTCTAGCGGCCTAGGACACAGCCCTTTCAAGGCTGCGGCATGGGTTCGAATCCCATTGGGGGCGGTTTACGAAACGAGGTGTCGTCCGACACCTCGTTTTTTCATTCCCCAATGGTTTCGCTCCCCGATTTTTTCCTTTCCCGCCGGTTGCGCGTTCAGGGTACGGATGCTACAATGAAAATACTTTCGTAAGGAGTATAGAAGATGAGAAGAATCCCGGTCGTGGTCCTGGCCTTCGTCCTGGCAGTCTCTTGCTGTACGTTTGCCTTCGACGTTTCCCCCACCACCGTCCGCAGTAAACCCGCGGCGGCACCCAGCGTCAAGATCTCCACCGACCTGCTGGATTCCCTCTTCGAAGACGAAATCCTGGCCAACGGCATCGAGCTGATGCAGGTGGCCCCCGACGGTTCCCGCATCGAGAGCATGCGAGGCACCCTGTCCGCCCCTCTTTTTTCCGGCGACCCTGCCGCGGCGGCCCGGGCCTTCATCACCGACCACGCCAAGATCTTCAACCTGCAGGACACCAAAGACGCCTACCTCCTCGCCAACGTCCGCAACGAGGAAGTGGCCGGGGTTTCCCACGTGGCCTACCAGATGACCATTGACGGCGTGAAGGTGCATGATGCTGTCATCTCCGTGCACATCGGCAAGGACCGCCGGGTGAACCTGGTGTCGGGCTCCCTGCCCACCATCCGCGAGTTCGCCAACCAGATCACCCTGGGCCGCATCCAGGCCATCGCCGCCGCCAAGCGCGCGATCGGCGCCAAATCCCTCGTGGGCATTCCCAAGGCCGAGTTGAATGTCCTTCCCGTGGCGGGTGAGCGCGGCCTGATGGTGTTCAACGTGAAGCTCTCCTCCCGCGAACCGCTGGGCGACTGGGAAGTCCTGATCGACGCCGAATCCGGCAAGGAAGTCTCCCGCCTCAACCAGCTGAACTTTGCCACTGGCCAGGGTTCCGTCTACGTGAACCATCCCATGGCCGGGGAACCGGCCACGGTCGAACTTCCCCACCTGACCGCCCACACTCTCAAGGGCCTGTATGCGAACGTCGACAACGAGGACACCACCGAAGCCCTGGCCTCCGATGATGTGCATATCTATGCCCCCGACGATACCCACTTTGACGAGGTCAACGTCTACCACTACATCACCCGCGTGCACGACTTCTTCAAAGCCATGGGCTTCAACAAGCTCGACATCCCCCTCGGCGCCACCGTCCACTACGGCACCAAGTATGACAATGCCTTCTTCAGCCCCTGGTCGAACTCGATGGCCTTTGGCGACGGCAACCGCCTGAACGATCTGGCCAAAGAAGAGAGCGTCTGCTTCCACGAGTACTCCCACGCCATGATCAACCAGATCGTCCGCCTCAACTACAGCGCGGAATCTGGCGCCATGAATGAAGGCCAGGCCGACTACTTCGCCTGCACCCTGTCGAACGACGAGAAACTCGGCGAATACGCCGTGGCCAAGATGGGCAAGCCCTACCTGCGCATCATGACCAACTCCCTGCATTATCCCGAGGACATCGACGGCGAAGTCCACGCCGACGGCCAGATCTGGGGCGCCGTCCTCTGGGATCTCCGCGCCGCCCTCGGCCCCGAGATCTCCGACAAGCTGATCTACAACAGCTTCTACTACCTGAAAGCCGGCAGTCCGAAGTTCCTCGACGGCGCCAACGCCATCTTCACCGCCGACAAAAATCTGTTCGCCAGTGCTCACCAGGAGGCCATCGCCAAGGTCTTCAACGCCCGCGGCATCACCAGCAAGTGGGCCTACAACGGTTCCGTTCTCGACGCCAAGGACATCAAGCGGATCGGCCTGTTCCGCTCGGTCCACGGCGAATAGTCCCGACGTCCAAGCAGGAGAAAGGCTGGGAGTGTCCCTTCCAGCCTTTTTCCTTCCCGGGAAACTGAAATCTGTCTGGGGGAAACATCCATGAGTTTCTGTGTGTTCTGCGGCAAGGACCTCCGCAAGGGGGGCGACTTCGTGCAGAGCCGCGACGGCCTGCTCCTGTGCAAAACCTGCGTCGACACGGCCGAGGACATCTTCCGCCGCAAGAACGCCCGCGACAAGGCCTCTCTGGTCAAGGAAGGCGGGAAGGGGTCGATCGACCTGAAGAAACTGGTCAAGGACTATTCCCCCAAGCGCATCTACGACGCCCTGTCAGATTACGTGGTCGGCCAGGAAACCGCGAAAAAAGTCATCTCGCTGGCGGTGTACAACCACTACAAGATCCTGTCGCTGATCGATTCGACCGATGTAGAGTTCGAGAAATCAAACATTTTGCTGATCGGGCCGACAGGAAGCGGCAAGACCCTGCTGGCACGCACCCTGTCCAAGATCCTGCGCGTTCCCTTCGCCATCGGGGACTGCACCAGCTACACCGAGGCGGGATACGTCGGCGACGACGTTGAGAACGTCTTGCTGTCGCTGTTGATCGACGCCAACTACGAGGTCGAGGACTGCCAAAAGGGCATCGTGTACCTCGACGAGATCGACAAGAAAGCCAAGACCAGCAACAACGTCTCCATCTCCCGCGACGTCTCAGGGGAAGGTGTCCAGCAATCCTTCCTGAAGCTGATCGAGGGCACCGTCGCCAACGTCCCCCTGACCGCCGGCCGCAAAAACCCCATGTCCCAGCAGGTCGTGAAGATCGACACCCGGCACATCCTGTTCATTTGCGGCGGCGCCTTCGTCGGTCTCGAAAAGATCATCGAGCGGCGACTCCGGAAGGACATCGCCATCGGGTTCAATTCCGACCCCCTGCCGCGAGACCAGGCCGACTTCAGCCTCTTCCATCACGTCGATACCGGTGACCTCCTGCAATTCGGCTTCATTCCCGAGTTCATCGGGCGCCTGCCGATCAAGGTCGCCCTGGACGGCCTGAAACGGGACGACTTCCTTCGCATCCTGCGCGAACCGAAAAATTCCATCGTTCGGCAGTTCACCAAGCTCTGCGAGATGGACGGCTGTGAATTGTCCTTCACCGACGACGGCCTCGAGCGGGTCGTGGACGTTGCCATGGAGCGCAAGACCGGGGCACGCGGCCTGCGGGACGTCTTCGAGCGGATTCTCCGCCACGACATGTTCCACCTGCGTGAGGAAGGAACCAAAACCCTGCGCGTGGACCGGGCTTATGTCGAGCGACAGCTCGATTTGCTCGAATCCCAGCGGTTGGCCGAGAAAAAGGACGAAATGCGGGCCGCCTGAAACGGCCGTCCCCGCCCGACGAAAACGCCCCGGGACCAAGGGCGGTCCCGGGGCGTTTTTGTCTGGATCCGTCAGCGCTTGGCGGCGGCGTTGGCCAGGACCCGGGGGCCGGCTTTGATGACTTCCGGGGCCACCCGATCCTCGAATTCCTTGAAGTTCGCGACGAACTTGGCGGCCAGATCGGCGGCGGCACGGTCGAAGGCCGCTTTGTCCGCCCAGGTGTTCCGGGGTTGCAGAATCTCGGCGGGCACGCCCGGGCATTCCTTGGGAATGCCAACCCCGAAGACCGGATCGGGGACGAAGGCACCCTGGTCGAGGGCACCCGACAAGGCCGCCGTCAGCAGGGCCCGGGTGTAGCCGATCTTCATCCGTTTGCCGATGCCGTATGCACCTCCGCTCCATCCGGTATTTACCAGCCAGAGGCTGGTACCGTGCTTCTTCATCTTTTCGCCCAGCATCTGGGCGTAGGTAAAGGGATGGTGCACCAGGAAGGGCGCCCCGAAGCAAGCCGAGAAGGTTGTGGTGGGCTCAACCACACCCGCTTCGGTGCCGGCCAGCTTGGCTGTGTACCCCGACAGGAAATGGTACATGGCCTGCTCGGGGGAAAGGCGTGAGATCGGGGGCAGAACGCCGAAGGCATCGGCGGCCAGGAAGAACACGTTTTTCGGATGCCCTCCTACCCCCTCAAGCACGCAATTGTCAATGTATTGCACAGGGTAGGTGGCACGCGTATTTTCCGTCAAGGTGCCGTCGTCGTAATTGGGTCGACGGCGTTCGTCCAGGATGACGTTTTCGAGCACAGAACCGAACCGGATGGCATTGAAGATCTGGGGTTCGTTTTCCTTCGACAACTTGATGCACTTGGCGTAGCACCCGCCCTCGAAATTGAAGATCCCTTCGGGAGTCCAGCCGTGTTCGTCGTCGCCGATCAGCCGGCGGTCGGGATCGGCAGAGAGGGTGGTTTTGCCAGTCCCTGAAAGACCGAAGAACAGGGCAGTATCCCCTTGTTTGCCAATGTTGGCGGAGCAATGCATGGGGAAAATACCCTTCTTGGGCAGGAGGTAATTCATGACCGAGAAGATGCTCTTCTTGATTTCACCCGCGTAGTTCGTTCCCCCGATGAGGACCATGCGTTCCGCAAAGTTGACGACGATGAAGGTTCCCGAATTGAGACCGATCTCCTTGAAATCGGGGGCCTGCATCCCGCACACGTTGAGGACGGTGAAATCGGGAGGATCCTGGAGGGTGGCATCCGGCGGGGGGACAATGAACAAGGTCCGGGCAAACAGGGCATGCCAGGCTCGTTCCGCGATGACCCGCACCTGGAGCCGGTGGTTGGCATCGGCCCCGGCATACCCGTTGAACACGAACACGTCACGGTTCTGCAGGTAACTGCAGGCATTGGCCATCAGGCGGTCCCAGGCTTCCTTGGTGATGGGGCGGTTGACCGGGCCCCACCAGACATCACCGCAATCCCCTGTCTTCACAACGAATTTGTCCTTGGGCGAGCGGCCCGAGGGGGCTCCCGTCTCCACGACAAGGGCCCCGTTGGAGGCCAGGCGGCCTTCCTGGCGGCGGAGGGCCTCCTCGACCAGGACAGGGACCGGTTCGTTCCAGAAGACCTGGCGAACCTGCTTCAAACCAACTTTGGACAGACTCTTTTCGTGTTTCACGACACGAACTCCTTTCCCGATAGGCAGGCCGGAAACCAGACCCGCCTCTTTCTCGCGACAGTCTACCCCTCTCCTCCATTCGTGACAAGAAAGAGCTGTGGTTCTGGGCCGTGCCGCGCCCCCCGGACCCACGGGCGGCCGGGGGAATTTCCGGCCCTCGAAGCACCGGCCCACACCCGGCAGGGCAGGCCCACCTCGGCCAACAAAGACGGACAATCCCCCGGACCATGGGGCCCGGGGGATGGACCGAGGCGATCAGACGGCCTTCGCCGGGGCGGACGGGGAACCCGGTGAAGCCCCAGCCGCAGGTTCAGGAGCCGGCCCGGACGGCTCCGGGGTCATCAGCGCCCACAAGACGAAGAACAGGACGCCCGCCTGCAAGCCGGAAATAAACGCCTGGCGGGCCTGGGCCGGAAGGCTGGAAAACGCCCCGAAGAACTCCTCGAGGAGGACGATGGCCACGCCAAGCAGGACCGGCATGAACAGCCCTGCATTCAGGCCTCTCCAGGAGTTTCGCCACAGGTCGGTCAACCCCCAGGCCAGGAATCCGGCAACCACGAAGGTGAAGAACAGCAGGATTTCCGAGAGGACCCACTCGCGCAGATACAGCAGGCGGAGGTGAGTCGGCCCCGTGGTGGACACCAGCTTTTTGTTGACCACGATCTGGTTTCCGGTGGCGGGAATGGTCGGGATCACGGGAAGGACCCCGCCCATCGACCGTTCGGCCGCTCCAGCCTCGGCGGCCGGTTTCTTCATGACTGACTGGGTCATGACGTTCGAGAACATCTGGCGGCTTTGACCTTCTCCGTGGACGAGGCCAGGCAGAGAGGTGATGCCGCCTGCTCCAGGCTGGAAGTCAGGGCTGGCTTCCTGGACGGTTGTGCCTTCGGGCATGGAGACGATCCAGGTCAGTTCGCTGGCATCGAGGGACATGGCCGGCAGGAACAGTTCCACCATCCCCCGGCGCGTCATCAAGGGGATGCGGCTTTCGAAATAGACCACCATCCCGAACGGCTGAAGGACTTTGTTCACCTGGGGAGACCGGATCAGGGGGATGAACAACTCGCCTGCTTCGCCAAGGCCCGGTTTCACCGGTTCGCCGTTCAGAACGACGGAAAGCACCTTGGTCGTCGGGGGGAGCTTGTCGAGGATCAGGAACTGGTTGTTATTGTTGCGGACGACCAGCTCGAGCTGGGTCAGGACCTTCCCGTCGCGGGAGACCAACGACCGGGCAATCGCCCCGTCGATCTGGGCGGTGCTGACCGTCACCTCCTGGTGCTTGGTCAGGCCGATCCGTGGAGTGACACGGGCCAGGAACTTGAAGGCAAAGGCCAGGAAACCCTGGGCCTGGTCACGGACCGCGGCCGGCAATTCCCCCGGGTCGACCATGGTGGCCGGCTGGCTGTCGATGATGCGGGCTTCGATCCCTTCCCCCACCTCGACGCCGAAATACCCCTTTTGCCGCTCAAGCCGCGCGTGGGGCCCGGCAGATTGCATCCAGGGGATGTCCAGGGGGAAATCACCGTTGATCTCGGGGGTGGCCCGCTCCAGCTCGATGGCCAACGCCACCTGGTCACGCCGCCGGGCATGGAGGGCCACCAGCAGGGCCTGTCCCTTCCCCCCGGCCGACACCGCGCTCCAGCTGGCCACGTCAGCCCCCGTGACATCCATCACCTCGGCCCCGGGCGGGATGTGGAAGGCGAATTCGCCGACGGCACTCTGCTCGATGGTCAGGGTCACCAGATCACGGATGGTGATGACTCCCTCGGTGATTCCATACAGGAGGGCATGGTCGACGAACACCTTGGCCTCCTGGACGGCCGCGGGTTGGGTGGCGATGACCGTCTCGGAGGCGGAGGGAACGGCCGGCGGCTTGACCCGGTCGCGCCATTCGACCCGAAGCAGGCTGGCAGGCTGAAGGACGGCCGCCACCCGGGTTCCCGCGGCCTCTTCCTGGGTGGTCACCTGCGCGGCCGGTTCGATCTCGACGAACTGCCGGGGGCGGTCGAGAGCCAGGTCGAGCTGACCCGCTCCGAAGGGGGGCAGGCCCAGAGTAAACCCCTCCTGGGCCCGGACAGCCTGGCCGCGGCCCAGAAGGTCTTTGACCAGGTCGGCCTCGATGACGACGCGGCCTTCCTTGTCGGTGACGATGGCGTGTCCAGAGGCCGCTTCATTCCAGGCGTTGACCGTGTCATTGAGGGCGGGCGGGGCCATGTTCATCTGGGCGGTCTGGGCGATGTCCACCTGGCGCGGTTGCGGGAACGCACCCTGGGCATCCGGGGCGGTGCCCGGCGGCAGAGGGACGAGAGCGGCCGGACTGCCGTCGAGGGTCAGGTTCCGAATGCCCACCTGGGAGGTCGGGAAGGGGATGGTCTTGAAGCCCTTCCCCAAGAGATCGGCTTCCAGGCGAAGTTTCAGCGAAACGACGTCATCGTGCACGGTCCCGCTCAGAGAGCAGGAGACGTAGGTCACCCCGACGGGGGGCAGCCACAGGGTGGGGTCGGGCTCCGGCAGGCCGAGGTCGTGCAGATACCGATAGTCCTCGTATTTCAGGAAGACCAGCGGGGAATCGGTGGCCAGACGCTCCCCAAGCTGGGAGTAGGGGATGAACACGTCGATGGTCTGTTCCACCCGGGGATCCTTTTCGCCCGGCGGCTGGTCTGAGGCCGCCGCCCCCGCGGCGGGAACCGCCAGCACAAGCAGAACCGCGACGGCGGTCTTCCCGCCGCCGAAGACACGGAGGTACGCATACACACGCCAGAGGATGATTCCGCCGGCGCAGGCGGCGATGGCCAGGAGGCCGGGATCCTGCAGGCCGGGGAACCGCTCCTCCAGGGCCAGGAGGACGGCGGAGTACCCCAGGGTCACGAGCCAGGCGAGGAATCCCCGCCCGCGCCGGGCCAGGGCGCGCACGACCAGGAAGACAAGGAGTCCGGCGAGGGCAAGCCCCAAGGTCAGGGCGAAACGCACCGGTTCCCACAGCACAAAGACCCGCAGGGTGGGGGTTTCCAGGGCGGCAATATCGTTTCGGGTGACGAAGACCGAGTTGTCGGTGCGGGGGATGATCGGGTCGACAGGAAGGGCACCCCGGTCCCGGCCGGCCTTCATCCGCTGTTTCGATGGCGGGGGGGCAGACGGGGAAGGGGCGGCCGCTCCGCCGGCGAGGGCCGACGACGGGGCGTTGGACAGGCTCAGGTCATCCCCCTTCGATTTGAAGGCCATGCCGGCCGATTCCCGGCGGACGTCCTGCCAGGCCCCGTCGGACCTGGGCTCCTCGTCCATCATGACTTCCTGTTCCTGGGGCGGGGAGTAGATCGCGGGCTGGCGCAGGGCCGTCGTGACGGTGCCAAACATCCTGGACGGCCGGGTCTCCATCGAGGCGGTCATGGCGGCGATGAGCGCGATCAGTCCTCCCAAAACGGCGAGACTGCCCAGGGCGCGGCCCCAGGCAAAACCGGTCTTCTCCTGGTCAGGGGCGGGCTGGGTCACCCAGTTCCACAAGCGCTTGGCCAGCCACAGGACCAGGAGGATGAGAAGCAGGAGGGGCTGGGCCAGAGCTTCGCACACCTCGGCCAGCAGGGAGAACGGATGGAACACCGCCTTCTCGTAGACCCGCTCGACGTCAGAGGGCAGAAGGAACAAAGCGTTCCATTCCGGGGCATAGACGGTCCATTCCAGGCGGCTGGTACGGACATCCAGCTTGGGCAGGGGCACCCGCAAGTTCCGTTTCCAACCGAATTCGGGAATGGGCGCCCGGTAGGTGAGCCTGACCCGGAAGGCGCTGGCCGCGGACCGGCGGGCACTGCCGCCACCCAATGGAATCAGGTAGGAGGAATCCCCGCGGCTGGAGGGCTTGACGGGGGCTCCGTTCAGCTGGGCCGAGAGGATCTCAGCGCCGGAAGCCAGCCAGGTTTCGAGATACTGGCGCCCGTTGTTTTTCACCTCCAGGTCGAGGCTGGTCAGCGCCTGCCGGTTCAAGCCGAGGAACGTGGTCGCCCGCAGATGGTCGATGACAGCGGTCAGGGTTTCGACGTCACTGTGCCGGATGACCTGGACGGCCACGGCTGGATCGACGGGAGGGGTGAAGTACCGGTAGGACAGGAGGATTGGCCGGATGGCACGGCGGGTGAGGTCGGGAGGCAGGTCGGTGACGTCCACCTCGGAGACCTGGAGGTCGGAGCGAGGTTCGGCGCCCTTGCGGATCTCGATAGAGGTGCGGGCCTCGACGCCGATGAAGCCAGCGTCGCGCTCAACCCCTTCCAGGCGGTGGACGGGCAAGCCAACGGTTTGGGTGGTCTCGGCCATTTTGGTATCGCAGACCATCGACAGTTCGCAGGACTGCCGAACCTGGGAGGAAAACACGCAGACGACGCGGGTGGCAGTAGCCAGGGCCTCAAGGCGATGGCTCTCCAGGCTGGGCGACTGCAGGTCCAGCAGTTCGGTGCCCGACGGCAGGAGGAGGGAGATCCCGTCGATGCCGGAACGGGCGATGCGCAGTCGGATCTGGGCATCGGAACGGATGAACCCTTCGCCGACCGACAGCAGGGTGGCACTGTCAGCATAGACCCGGGGCGGTTCGGAGGGTGCCGTCGGGGCGGGCGCCGGTTCCGGGGCTGGTTCGGAGGCGGAAGCCATCTCACCGGGCGGCGGCTCGGGGGGTGGTTCGACCAGGCCAGGCCCGGACCGTGGGGCCCAGCGAATGGTGAACCGGTCGGTGGGACCGAGAACGCCTTCGACCACGGTATGTCCGTCGTCGTCCCGACAGCGGGTTCCTTCAGACCGGTCGACTTCCCCGAACTGGCCAGGGGTGTCGAGGGTGACGGAGAACGTATTCATGGGCATGCGTGGGATGCGGAAGGTCAATTCACTGCGTTCGGGGTCATCGACCTGCGGGCAGACCAGGACGACCTTCACCGTATGGCGGCCGACCCCGCGCACGGCCAGGAGAAAGTCGTTCGCCGCCCCGCGGCGGCCGGTGACGAGGGAAGGGCGCCGGGTGGGCGGGACCGCCGTTTTCCGCTTCTGCTGAAGGATCTCCACCTGCCCCTTGGGTGCCTCGGCGTCGTGGATCCCGGAGAAGCGTTGTACGGTCACGCCGACCGGCCGCCCGTCGAGGGTCACCTGCTCGAGGCCGATGTCCCCGCCGGGGAGAGGAAAAAGCGCCCACCGGTCGTTGGGCATCTCGAAGACAAACTCGGCCTCGAACCGGCCCACCTTCTCGGTGATGGTGCCGATGAGGGCGGACCGGCCCTGGACGAAATCGGCATCAAGGCGGGGCAGGGGACTGGCGGGAGAGCGGGCCAGGTAGGCCTCCTTGTCCCGCTTGAGCCGCTCGAACTCGACGCGAGGAATGAGCATCCCTCGCGGATTGGCCAGCAAGGTCTCTTCCAGATCGGCGAACGGGATGTACCGGATGTTGGCCGACAACCGCCCGCCACTGCGGACCGGGGCGGCGAACGGCTCGGGACCAGCCGGTTCGGTCTGGGCGATCACGGCCGGGAAACCCATCCCCGACAGGCAAATCACCAGGATGAGCATGCACCAGCCGGCGCGGCAGGACAAACGGATTCCCGACATTGTGGGTACCTCCCCCTCTGGCCTGGAGCCGATATGTCAGATTCCGGCTCTCGTCAGGACGATGGTAGGATTCCAGCCGTCCCTTTGTCAAACGCGGTGCGCCGGTTTGCCGGGGGCCGGCCGCCCAGGGGTCGGGGGCTTCGCGGTCTCCTACTTCCCCTCGACCCTCAGCTCGGGCGGCACATCCGAGGGCTTGACCTGACCCGACTTCACCAGGTCCTGGATGGAGAGGTTTATGGGAATGCATCCGGACCGCCGGCCGACCCGCAGGATGGAGCTGATCTCGTGGATCTTCTTCTGTCGGATAAGGTTGCAGACCGACGGGGGCATGGGCAGGACTTCGAAGGCCAGGGCGCGCCCCTTGCGGGTGGCCAGAGGAAGCAAAGCCTGGGAGAGGATGACCCTCAGACAGCTGGAGAGCATAAACCGGATGTTGTCGCGCTGGTGGGAGGGGAAGATGT
Organism: uncultured bacterium; assembly: GCA_964554555.1. GTDB lineage: Bacteria > Muiribacteriota > Ozemobacteria > Ozemobacterales > Ozemobacteraceae > Ozemobacter. Next base: position 12,132 of record CAZKPI010000003.1, on the reverse strand, counting down.
TGATGAGGCGCAGGATGCTCTGGATGGCATCCGCCGTGCGCATGATTCCCACCACCAGGTGGCCGGTCTCGGCGGCCTTCAGGCAGGTTTCGACAGTCTCGGGATCGCGCAGTTCGCCGACGAACAGCACGTCGGGGTCCTGCCGCAAGGCTGAGGTGAGGCCCTGGTGGAAGGTGGCGGCGTCCTCCCCGACCTGCCGCTGGCTGACGATCGAATTCTGATAGGGCCCGAACACATACTCGATCGGGTCCTCGATGGTGATGATGTGGAGGGAGTTTTCCTGGGCCAGGGTTTCGATGAGGCTGGCCGCCGTGGTCGACTTTCCCGAGTTGGTCGCCCCCGTGATGAGGACCATGCCCCGGCTGGTCTTCTTCAGCAGGTCGATGGTCTCCCTGGAAAAGCCGAGCTGGCTGAGAGTCGGCGGCTTCCCTGGGATGAGGCGCAGGGAAAGGGCGAGACTGTTGCGTTGGAGGAAGATGTTGCCGCGGGCCCGGAACCCATTGGCCAGTTCGAAGGAGCAGTCAATCTGGCCGCGAGTCTTGAAGGATTGCCGGTGCCGTTCGTCAAGGATCTGAATCACCAGCCGCTCCATATCCTTGGGGGAGGTGGGGGGAAACTCGAGGCGCCGGATCTCGCCAGCGACCCGCACGATGGGGGGAAAGGCCGCCTTGAGATGCACGTCGTGGGCCCCCATTTCCAGGGCCTTGGTCACGATCTGGGTGAGCGTATCGATCATATGATCCCCTTCCGTTCGAACCGGGTGAGCAGGGCTTCGGGATCCGGACTGCAGGGGAAGGCCTGGTCCGAGTCGATGAGGCGGCTGACCACCATTTCCTCGAGCGTGGCGTTCATCGAAACCATCCCGGCATCGGTGGCGTTCTCGAGGAACATGGGGATCTGCTCGTGCTTCTCGTTGCGGATCAGGCTCGAGATACCGGAGTTGTTGATCAGGATCTCACGGGCAACCAGGCGGACGGCGGGGTCCTTGCGCGCGGGGATGAGGGCCTGGGCCACGATGCCGATCAGAACCGCAGAAAACTGGTCGCGAACGAACTCGCGCGCGTCGGCGGGAAACATGCCCAGGAGGCGGGCCACCGCCGAAGCCGTACTGCTGGCGTGCAGGGCGGAGATGACCAGGTGGCCGGTTTCGGCGGCGGTCAACGCCAACTCGATGGTCTCGGTCTCCCGCATCTCACCGACCATGATGATGTCCGGATCCTGGCGCAGGGTTGCCCGCAGGGCCTCGGGAAAACTGGTGAAGTCGCGGCGCATTTCCCGCTGGAGGAACTCGCTCTTCTCATCGCGAAACAGGAACTCGATGGGATCTTCCAGCGTGACGATGCGGACCTGGCGGTTGGCATTGATGTGCTGCAGCAGGGCGGCGATGGTGGTGCTCTTGCCCGACCCGGTCGGGCCGCAGAGGAGGAGCAGGCCGGCCGGCCGCTGAACGGCATCGATGATGACCTGAGGGAGCTTGACCGACTCAATGGTGGGCAGGCTGAAGGGGATCTGACGGAAAACGAAGGCCAGTCGTCCCCTCTGATGGAAGCAGTTGACCCGGAACCGGCTGACTCCCGGAAGGGAGACTGAATAGTCCACGTCCCGCTGGGTGTCCAGCATCTTGTGGGTGACGGCCGGGGCGGTTTTTTCAAAAAACCGCTTCAATACGTCATTCTCCAGGGGGGTCCCCCTGGTGATCTGAATCTTCCCGCCCACCCGGAAGACCGGTGGGAGTCCGACCCGGAGATGGACATCGGAGGCCCCCAGGTTTTTGCACTGGGCCAGGATTTCCGCCAATTGCTCGTCCATGCCTTCCCTTCCTGGGACGTAGGATGATGGCCCGGCCCGTCAAACCGGCCGGCCCTCCTGGTATCGGTCGAATGGGGCGCCTGACTGAGCCGGTGACTCCCCTCCCGTCCCGGCCCACCCTGATATGGTAACACGACCTGGGAAAATCCACCCTCGCAGGTGCCGAACCGGAAACACCTTTCCTCCGGGCACCCGGGAAACCCGCATAGTTTCATGTGGTTGCGGCATCCCTATTTTCCTGGTAGACTACCCCAACCTGAAAAAAGCATTTGGAAGAGGACCCCATGTTCAACCCGATGGAACACATGATCGACGAGTTCATCCGCCAATTGCAGGCGGGATACCGGCGTACATTCGGCGGAATGAACCCGGACTACGCCGACATCATCGGCTGGGCCGGCAGTATGGCCCTGGAAAACATCGCCAACAGCGATGCGCTCTATCACAATGTCGAACACACCGTTCTCGTCACCATGGTCGGGCAGGAGATCCTGCGGGGAAAGCAGATTCGCGAGGGCGGGGTGACCAGCCAGGACTGGCTGAACTTCGTGGTCTCCCTGGTCTGCCACGACATCGGCTACGTAAAGGGGGTCTGCCAGGGCGACCGTCCGGGACGCTATGCCACCGGGAAAGGAGGCCGCACCGTCACTCTCCCCCCGGGGGCAACCGACGCCGCCCTGACCCCGTATCACGTCGATCGGGCCAAGTTGTTCATCGACGAGCGGTTTTCCAACCACAAGCTCATCAATGCCCGCCAGATCAAGCGCAACATCGAACTCACCCGGTTTCCGGTGCCAGAGGAAACCGACGAACAGGAAACCGAGGATTTCGCCGGCTTCCTGCGGGCCTCTGACCTGATCGACCAATTGAGCGATCCCCGCTACCTCAAGAAGGTGGCCGCCCTGTTCCACGAATTCGGAGAGACGGGGGTCAACGAAAAACTGGGCTACACCACCCCGGCCGACCTTCGCGACTGCTACCCGAAATTCTACTGGAACAGCGTCTACCCGTTTATCAAGGACATCATCCCCTACCTGAGCCTCACCCAGAACGGCAAACAGATTCTCGCCAGCCTGTACTCGAACGTCTTCGTGGTCGAACACGGGCTGCCATCCCTCTGAGCCCGCCATGCCCCGCCGACCGGAGGCCCCTCCCGGCAGGAAACGGGCAACCGCCCCCACTGTTCCCAGCGGCCACGAGGGACATCGCTCCCGGTTGTTCGAGCGTTTCGACCAGGCCGGCCTGACCGGGTTCGCCGACCACGAAGTCCTCGAGATGCTCCTGTTCTACATCCGGCCCCGCATCGACACCAAGCCGATCGCCAAAGCCCTTCTGCGCGAATTCCACGACCTGCCAGGGGTGTTCACGGCCAGCCCCGAACGCCTCACCGCCATCCCCGGCGTCAAGAGGGCGACGGCCCAATTCATGGCCTTCCTGCGCGAACTCTCCGGAAGGATCCTGCAGAAAAAGGCCTACGGATCCACTCCAACGATCTCCCAAGCCTCCGATCTGGTCGCCTACCTGGGGGGAACCATGGCCAACCTCCCGGTAGAGCAGTTCCGCGCCATCTTCGTCGACAACGCCAACCGCATCGTCAAGGACGAGTCCCTGTCCATCGGCACCGAAGACCAGACGGCGGTCTATCCCCGCCAGGTCATGCAGAGGGCTCTGGCCATCCATGCCACGGGAATCATCGTCGCCCACAACCACCCCTCGGGGGCCCTCCGCCCCTCCCCGGCCGACCTCGAGATCACCCGGCGGCTCGATTCTGCCGCCCGGGCCCTTGAACTCCGGCTCCTCGACCACGTGATCCTCGGACGGGAAGGAGCCGGGTATTTCAGCTTTCGCGAGCAAGGCCTCCTCCCATGAAAGGAACCTCCCACCCGTGGAATCCCCGGAAATCTGCCGTCCGGTCGGCCTGACCGATTTCTTTTCCATTCCCTGGACCCGCCATCTGTTCGGTTCAACCGGGGAAGGCCTGGTGGTGGCGGACCAAAACCACCAGGTCGTGTACATGAATCCGCAGGCCGAGGCGGCCCTCGGCAAGGCCCTGGTCCAGATGTCGGGCAAGACCATCCACGCCTGCCATCAATGCCCGTGGAAGGTGGAGGAGGTCCTGAAAGGGGTGTCTCCGGAAAAGCCGTTCCGCCAGGAGGTGGCGGTCGGCACCCGCTGGCTTTCGATCACGGCCTCCCCCATCCTTTCCGATACCCGCGAATTCATCGGTTCCATCATGGTGATCTCCGACATCACGGCACGCCGGGAGGCCGAAGCGACCATCCAACAGCAGAACCAGGAGCTGATGGCCCGGCAGAGCCGGATCGACCTGCAGATGGAGCTGGCCCGGAGCATCCAGAAGGCCTTGATGCCCGCCCCGGAACTGGAGTTCAACGGAATCTCCACCCGGTTCTGGAATCGCCAGAGCCAGGTGGTGGGCGGGGATTTCGGAATCGTCTCCCCCGACCCGCAGGGCGGGTGGATCGTGCTCGGAGACGTCATGGGGAAGGGAGTGGCCGCAGGCCAGTTCGTCCCCCTGATGCACGGGTTCGTCGCCGACGAACTGCGGACCACTCTCTCCCCTGGGGTCCTGCTGGAGAGGCTCAATCAACGACTGACCCGGTTCATCCAGGAGCGGTTCACCCTCTTCGTCACAGCCGCCGCCGTCCGGATCGACCCCGTCCGCCGCCAGGCGACGGCGGCCACGGCGGGGCAGGAGGGCCTGTTCCGGGTCCGCCCCGGAGCGTTCGAGGCAATCCGTCTGGGCGGAACGTTCCCCCTCGGGCTCCAGCCGGATTCCAGGTATCCGGAAACCCTCCTGGATCTCGCCGCCGGCGAAACCCTTCTTCTCATGAGCGACGGCATCACCGAGCTGGAAACGCACACCGCGGGAGGACACCCCCCGGGATGGATGGCCCGCGTCCTGGAGCAGGGATCCGCCGCGGCGGCCAGGGATCCCCTGCCGGTCATCACGGAATACCTCCAGCGATACGCCGCCCCCGACGACCAGACCCTGATTTCCTGCCGGCTCGGATGACCGCCGCAGGCGCGGAAGGTCGGCCGGCTTGCCCAATTCGCCAAATGCCCGTATCCTGGTGACGTCCGGTCAGCCGACCGGGCGACCCTTCCGTCCAGGCTGTCAAGGAGGACCGCATGAAAAGGCTGTTTGTCTGCGTGTTGATGGTGGTTGTCACCGGAACCCTGTGGGCCGGAACCGACTTCTGGTATCCCATCAGCGGTCCCCAGGCAGACCGCATCCTCGTGCCGGGGGAGCCGCCCCTGACCGTCGGCCTGCAGAACGGGTTCCTCAACTGCCTTGAGTTCGGGCTTGCCCTCGCCCTGACCCAGCAGGAGCAGGAGGCCGCCCGGGCGGCCCTGATGGCCGAGTATCTGGCCAACCGCTCCGAACTTCTGGAAGCCCTCCGGGAGATCGGCGGGATCTGGATGAAGGTGGAGAAGGCCCGCCCCGAGGAGCGGGGATCCCTCCGCCGCATCATCCGGGACTCGCTCCTCGAGGAGACCCAGAAGTCTCCCCAGCTGGGAATGGCCCAGGTGGTCAGGCAGATCCTGAAGAACGGCAACGAGGCCGTCCTGGTGGGCCCCCCGCGCCTCGACCGCCGGTTGCTGGCCGCCTTTTTCGAGCTCGTGCAGATGTGCCTCCGTCTCCGGGACCGACGGGTGGTGGTCTGGGACGACCAGACCCGGGCGGCCCTGGAAGCCAGGCTCCTGCAGAGGGTCCCGCAACTGAGTCCCGAAGGGCGGGTCTGGCTGGGCAATGCCGACTTCCATCGCGCGATGATTGCGGCAAACTGGCAGAGGGTGCCTGCCGACGAGAAGGAGGTGATCAGGAAGTTCCTGATCGAGACCTTTGCCCCGACAGGACCAGGGGAAATCGCCGGGGTGGACCTCGACCGGATCCCACTCCCGCCTCCCACCATCTTCCCGCTCCCCACGGACCTCCCCTGGGACCTCCGGCAATAACCTTTTCCCCGCCAACGCCGGAAGGGTCAACCGACGGCGGCTATGGCAACATTCCTCCCAGGGGCTGGCAGTTCCTGACAAGGACAGCCACGGGCGGCATGGAGAACGGATGCCGTGGTTCCGACGGACCCAGGGAGAAGCGCTCCCATCGGCGTGGGTTTCATCCGAGCCAGCCCCCGCCCCGGGGCCGTCCGCGGCGCCCCTTTCCCCCTCCGGTGCCGGCGAAACGAATGGGGAAAAGGCCTAGATCGCCGGCAAGGCGGCGGATCCGCGGCGGCGGGTCTTGATCATTCCGCCGGATTTTCCCCCCGAGGCCAGCAGGTCCCGGATGCGGCCGAACAGCACTTCCAGGGCCACATGATTGTTCGACCCCTGGGGGATGATGAGGTCGGCGAGGTACCGTGACGGCAGGACGAGATTGATCGCGGCGTCGCGGACGGTGCTTTCATACTGCTGGATGATGCTCTGGACCGTGCGGCCGCGTTCGATGTGATCGCGCTTGATGCGACGGATGATCGCCTGATCGAGAGGGACGTCGATGTAGATGCGCAGGTCGAAAAGGGGCATCAGCTCCGGGATGCAGAAGATCAGCAGGCCTTCGATGACCAAAACCGGCCGGGGCTCCAGACGGACCGTCTCGGCCAGGCGGTCAGAGGTCTTGAAATCGTAGATGGGGCGCTCGATCGGCCGGCCGCTCTTCAGTTCGTTGATATGCTTGATCAACAGTGAGGTTTCCAGGGCGTCGGGATGGTCGTAGTTCTTGATGGGCGGCCGGTCCTTCTTGGCGTAGTAATACATGTCATGCTCGAGGACGCTGGCCTGACCCGGGAAATACTCCAGGATCGCCTTGGAAACACTGCTTTTGCCGGAACCGGAAAGGCCCGAGATGCCAATGATGTACATGGGGGGCATGGTAGCACACTTTGGCCCGCAAGGCGACCGGAAGGCCGTACAAAAAGCGGGCCGGGGGTACCCGGCCCAAAGTAAGGAGGCAAACAAATCCACGCCCTTTGTCGGCGCGAGGGGCGGTTTCCTTAATGGGCCGGGACAGAATGTCCGGAGAAAAAAAGTGAGCCGGGGGGTACCCGGCCCGAAATTAAGGAGGCAAACAAATCCATGGTCATTGTCGGCGCGGAACTCGGTTTCCTGAAGGGTTTCCCGCTGGACGCCAACGGACAACGACAGACAAATCCCAACCTTCCCGTCAGGAGTACAATCCTCAGAGATCCAGGCACATCTGAAAAATGGCCGAAAAAAAACGCGGAGGCACTGGTGGCGCCCCCGCGATTGGGATGATTCAGGTCAGGCGAGCAGGTGGATGAGTTTCTCCCGGATCGCCTTGGCCGACAGGCCGAACGACTCGAGAAGTTCCTCGGGGGTTCCGGAGCGCGGCACCCGGTCGACCGCGACGTGGGACCATTCCCGGATCTTTCCGGCCAACGCCCCCGCCACGGCTTCACCCAGACCGCCGCAGGGAGAATGCTCCTCGAACACCGCCACCCGGCCGCCGGTCACTCCGACCGCCTCGATCACCTTTTCCGAGGGGAAGGGCTTCAGACAATAGAGGTCAAGAACCTGCACCTGGTGGGGGTTTTCCAGTTCCTTGACCGCCTTGAGGACTTCATGGACCACCACCCCGGCGGTGATGACCGTCAGCTTGGGCGCTTTTCCAGCGTGGAGGACCTTCAGATCCCCGAGGGGGAATGCTTCGGTATTGGGGTAGAGGAGAGGAGAGGCCGGGCGTGACAGGCGGACGTACCCGGGACCGGGATGCCCGGCCAGGGTCAGGATGCACCCATAGGCGGAGACAGCATCGGAGGGGTACAAGACGGCACCGTTGGGGAGGGTCCGGAAGAAGGCCAGGTCCTCGAGCGCCATCTGGGACGGACCGTCCTCCCCGATGGAGATGCCGGCGTGGGTCCCGAGGAACTTCACCTTCAGGCCGGAAAGGGCGCTCATGCGGATCTGGTCGTATGCCCGCGCCAGGAAGGCGCCGAAGGTGACGGCGAACGGGATCATCCCCCGGGCCGCCAGGCCGGCGGCAATGCCGGCCATGTTCTGCTCGGCGATGAAGCACTCGATGAACCGGTCGGGGTAGCGGTCGGCGAATTTCTGGCTGTAGGTGGAGTTCTGGGTATCACCGTCGATCACCCAGATGCGCGGATCGGCCGCCCCCAGAGCGAGGAGACCATCGCCAACGGCCTGGCGGGTGGCCACCTTGGTCCCGGGTTGATAGGGGGCCGGCGGGCAGGCGGCGGGACCTTCGCCGGACACGGCGGGAGCCTTGACGGGTTCGGGCCGGGGAATTGACGGCTTGGGAGGAGATTTCATGAGATCGGGGGTGATCTCCTCGAGGGCCTTGTCGAGTTCGGCACCGACCTTGAGGGGTTTGCCGTGCCAGTTGTCGAGATCGGCGAACAGCGAAACCCCGTGCCCTTTGAACGTCTTGGCCAGGATACAGGCGGGTTTCCCTTTCACCTTCAGGGCACGCTGGAAGGTGGTCAGCAATTCGTCGAAATCGTGGCCGTTGCAGACCAGGGCCTCCCAGCCGAAGGCCTCGACCTTGCGGGCGTAGGCACGGAGATCATGTCCGTGCATGGTCTCACGGCTCTGGCCGAGGCGGTTCACATCGACGACCGCCACCAGGTTCCCCAATCCGAGGTGGGAGGCAAGAGCGAAGGCCTCCCAGACCGAGCCTTCCGCCATCTCCCCGTCACCCATGAGGACGAAGGTTCGGGCGTCGTTTTTCATGACCCGGACCTGGTGCAGGGCGATGCCGATGCCCACCGACAGGCCCTGGCCAAGGGAGCCGGTGGCCACGTCAACGAAGGGGAGATAGGGCATGGGATGCCCCTCGATCGGGGAATTCATCTTGCGGAGGGTCAAGACCTGTTCCTCGCTCAGGTACCCGGCTTCGCACCATGCCGCGTAGAGGGCGGGGGCGGCATGGCCCTTCGAAAGGACCAGCCGGTCGTTGGCGGAGGATTCGGGGTGCTGGGGGTCATACCTCATCACCTGGAAGAAAAGGGTGGCCAGCAGATCGGCCGCGGAGTTGCAGGAGGTCGGGTGTCCCGAGCCGGCCTGCGCCGTGCTCTTCATCGACAGATACCGGATGCGGGCGGCCCGGTGTTTGAGTTCGCGGATGGTGGATTGGGGACGGCTCATGGGTCTCCTCCGGGGATGGAATCGCCGGACGCTGGGAAGCGCCCGTCCGGCGGATACTATAGCATCCGCGAAGGAGAAAAGCCAACGGAAGGCCCCCCCACCGGCAGAAAATCGGGCGTGGTTCAGCTCGCCAGGGAGAATGGCGCCAAACGCCCATGCCGCCCAAAGCGAGGGAACCGTTGTCGTCAGGACTGCTGGGCCAGAACGTGGACTGCCTTGCGGACGGTGGGCGGGGTTGGGGCCAGTTCAGGCATCTGGGGAAGGAGGAAGGAAAGGAACTCGCCCAGGGTCAGCGCCAGAAGCCAGCCCAGGTCCTGCGTCGGGAAGGGCCGGAAATCGATGAGCACGGCCAGGAGGAAATGGGCCCAGCCGACATGGATAGCCATCCGCAGGAGGTTCCCCAGGGTGATCTGGAACAGGTGGGAAGACAGGCGGTGATCGGGCGGGATCCGCGCGGCGGCCACCGCGTCCAGGAACCGCAAGGGGAAGGCCGCGAACAGTCTTGGCCAGAAGGTCAGGCCGCCCGCCTCCGCCGCCAGGCCGCTCAGGTATGGCTGAAGGGCATTTCCAGCCGGATCGGCCAGATTCCACCGGCGCACCGTCCACCAGACCAGGCATGAGGCGAGCGTCTGGCATCCGGTCATGATCAGGAGAACCGCCCAGGGGGGAAGGAGGAGCAGAAGCGGGATGATGGCGCACCCAGACGGGAGCCCCAAGAGCAGACCAACCGGCAGGAGGCCGGCCGCCACCAGCCAGCCCCATCCGAGCCGCGGGGCCATCAACCCCAGATGGGTGACCCCGATCTTGAGGGTCACCGGAGACAGCAGATCCTCCAGCCCGGCACCCATCCTCCTGGCCAGAACGACGGCCAGGACAAGGGAGAGAAAACCCCCGCCCCACCGAACGATAGATTGTACCCTTGCCTTCCACATCGATCATGGAAAAGTATCCAGGCTCGGGAAAAAGGCAAGGGATTTCTGGCGGCATCCCCGGGAGGCCGGCTGTCCAGGCGGAAACCGCGGCGGAGATTCCGGTTGTCTGCCCCGGAGATTTGTGGTAAGGTAACACCGGATCGGCGTTCCAGGCGCCAGCCGGCGGCGTTGCAAGGGCGTTGCCCATCTGATAGCATAGGGAAACTTCGGGGTCAGCAGGAGCCAATATGGCAGAGGAATTCTCACTGGTTCACCAGGTCGATGGATCCGTCCTGATCATCCGCACCAAGGGCTACCTGAATGACCTGGGAGCGGAACAGGTCGACACCATCTGCTCGGAAAACCTGGGCAAGGGCATCAAGAAGATTGTCATCAACCTCGAGCAATCGCCCCTGATCAACAGCATCGGCATTTCCATCCTGATCGGGGTGATCGAAGCCATCGAGGAAGCCGGCGGCGCCCTGGCGTTCACCAACCTGACCCCCACCAACCGCAAGACCTTTGAGATGATGGGCCTTCTGCAATTCGCGCAAGCGTTCGACGCCGAAGCCGACGCGGTGAAGACCTACCAGTCCTCCTGATCCCGCATTCGATGGCCGACGAGAGGCAAGCCCCCGATCAGTCCTTCCAAGAACAGGTCCTCCGGTACGAATATGTTCTGAAGGCGCTGAGCGACATCGGGGAAGAGCTTTGCCGGGTCACCAGCTTCGAAGCCCAGCTCAAGTCGCTCCTCCACCTGCTCCTTGGCACGCTCGGCGCCAGCAAGGGCGGCATCTTCCTGTTCGACTCCATGACCTCCGAGCTCTCCCTGCGCTGTCCCTGGAAGCTCTCCTCCCGCAAAGCCTCGATCACCCTCACCCGCGGGGAGATCGAGGCGCTCGAGAAAGTCGCCGACCCCATCACCTTCGCCGCGGCCGATTTCCCCTATCTCAAGAGCCTGATCAACCAGTTCGCCGCCGACGATCTCAACAGTGTCTCCATTCTGAAGGTCCGGGAAAAGCTCATCGGACTGCTGGTGGTTGGCCAGAAGCTGAAACGCGCTCCCTTCTCCGAGAAGGAGACGAGCTTCCTGACCACCCTGTCGCGCAATATCTCGGTCGCCATCAACAATTTCCTGCTGTTGTCCGAGCTCCGCGAGACCAACAAGCGCCTCGACGAGAAGATCCAGGAAGTCAGCATCCTGTACCAGGCAACCCAGATGATCGCCTCCGAGCTCCAGCTCAAGACCCTGCTCGACATGGCCATGAACGCCACTTCCGAGATTTCCGAGGTCACCCGCGGCAGTATCTGGCTGTACGACGAGGAGAACGAGAAGTTCGCCCTCAGCAGTCATCTGGGCGATTCGGCCAACCTGCCCGAGCACCTCCCCCTGGCCGATTCCAAGCTGGGTCACCATCTCCTTGAACACAAGGAACCGTTGATCAAGACCATTGGAGGCACCACCGAAATCCCCGTCAACGAACTCGATGCGGCCATCTTCGGCACCTCCTTCATCATCGTCCCCATCGTCCACCAGGGCGAGTTCCTCGGCCTCATGCACCTCTCCGAAAAAATCACCCAAGGGGAATTCACCGAGCGCGACCAGCGCCTGATCAAGGTCTTCGCCGTCCAGCTGGGGGCGGCCGTCAAGAACGCCAAATTGTACGAGCAGGCCATCACCGACGGCATGACCCACCTCTATCTGCACCGGTATTTCAAACAGCGCCTGTCCGACGAGTTCAAGCGGGCAGTACGGTTCAAGCGCAACCTCGCCCTGATCATGATCGACATCGACCATTTCAAGAAACTCAACGACACCTACGGTCACCAGTCAGGAGACGAGGTGCTCAAGCGGGTCGCCTCGATCATGCGGAAGGCCGTCCGGACGCATGATCTGCCGGTGCGCTATGGCGGCGAGGAGTTCGCCCTCGTCCTGCCGGAAACCGACATGAACGGAGCCCTTGCCGTCGCCGAGCGCATCCGCCGCTCGATCGAGCTCGAGATCATCGAACACAACGGCAAGACCATCCGGATCACCGCCAGTTTCGGGGTCGCCGTCCACCCCGACAGCGCCCTCGAAACGGAAGCTCTCATCAAGGCCGCCGACGTGGCCCTGTACCACTCCAAGGAAAGCGGACGGAACCGGGTGACTCCCGCCGCCGCCCTGCCGGCCGCCAACCCGCCCCCCGCCCCCCCGGCGGCGGACTGAGATCCTCACGGGGCTTCCGCCGTTTCCCGGCCGGGGCCGCCCACCACCCTGCCGCGCAGG
>CAZKPI010000002.1:33003-38553 GCA_964554555.1 uncultured bacterium | reverse complement strand
CCGCATGGCGGCATAGGGGTCGCCCTCCCTGGCTCCGCACAGCAGGCAGACCCCCTCGACGAACCGATGTCCCGCGGCCATGTTTCAGCGGCCGGCGGCCGGGGGCGGGGCGGCGGGGGCTTCCGGAATGCCTTCCCAGACAGCCACGGCGGCGGAGACGGTGCGGGAATGGGTGATCGACAGGTGGAACCGGGAATTTCCGTGCCGGCGCACCATGAGTTCGTAGGGCCCGTGCAGGATGACCCGGGGAAACGGTTTCCCCTCGCGCAGAAGTTCGATGTCGTGCCAGACCATGAACGTCGGGAACCCGAAGGACTTGAATACCGCCTCCTTCGCGGCGAACCGGGCGGCCCAGCCGTGGGGCGGCCGGTGCTCGGCTTCCCCCTCGGCCAGCTCCCGGGCCGTGAAGACCTTTTCCAGAAACCGCTTCCCGTGCCTCTGCAGGATGGCGCTGAAGCGGTCGTGCTCGACCAGGTCGATGCCGGTGCCGTGGATCATGTCCTGCCCCTGCCGGCCCGGGCCCGGCGACGGGGGGGGGAAGGGCGGCCGGCGGCACGGGGGACCGTCCGACCGCCTGTCGGCCGGTTCATCGCGGGGGTTCCAGGACCTGGCCCTTGGCGCGAAGGTCGGCCAGCACGGCCGCGCAGAAGCCCGGCTTGCCGCGGATGACGATGGTGCGCCGTTCCCCCTGTTCCCACGTGAAGAGGCCCCACAGCACCTCGACCCGCTGATACTGCGGACTGGTCCATTCCACCCGAATCTCGTCGGCGGCCTTGAACAGGTCGAGGAAGCGGGTGAACAGCGACATCTGGACCTGGTGGCCGTGCTCGGTCTGGTCGATGCGGACGACGAGGTCGGTGCGGTTTTCCATGTGCCGGCGCGCCCGCCAGGGGCGGCCCCCCTTACAGCGTCAGGACCTTCTCTTCGACCTTGCGGACGGCGTCCCGCATGGCGTCAGCGGCGGTCTTCTGGCCGGTCAGGACGGTCTCCATCTCGGGGTTCACCACGTTCTCGAGCATCTCGAAGCTGGTGACCACGGGGTTGCCGAGGGTGCTCTTCATCTGCTCGAGGAAGACGTTGAGGTTCTTGTCCTCAAACTGCACGAGGTCATAGGCGCCCTTGTTGACGGGGATCTGGTTGAGCTTCATGCACCACTTCGCCTGCACCGGGGCCGAGGTGAAGTAGGTCAGAAAGTCGTAGCAGGCCTGATGGTGCTTGCCCGCCTTGAAGATGACGGCGTTGTTGCCGCCGACGTTGCTCGAGGTGCCGTTAGGGCCGGCGGGGATCAGGCCGATGCCGAACTCCAGCTTGGAGGCGGAGAACCGGGGCAGGTTCCAGGGCCCGGTGAAGATCATGGCGTATTTCTGGTTCTGGAAACCCTGCTCGGGCGGCGTGCCGCCGGCGCGCCAGGCGCCCGCCTCGATCTTGTGGGTGGCGAACAGCGAGGCCTTCAGCTCCATGGCCTTGATGGCCTCGGGCGCCGCGAGCAGGCACTTCTTGCCGTCCTCGGAGATGAGCCGCGCCCCGAAGGTGTTGAAGAAGGGGAGTGACCACCAGACGGTGTTGTCCATGCCGAAGGCGTAGATGCCCTTCTCGGCGTTGGTGAGCTTCTTGCCCATCTCGATGAATTCGTCCCAGGTTTTGGGCGGCTGTTCGGGGTCGAGGCCGGCGTCGCGGAACATGGTCTTGTTGTAGAACAGGGCGACGCAGTTGGTCTGCTCGGGCAGGCCCTGGTACTTGCCGTCGATGAAGTTGGTCTGCAGGGGACCGGTGACGTACTGGTCCTTGATCTTGTCGAAGCCGAGGGTGCCGAGGTCGACGCAGGCGTTGCGCCGCGCCAGCTCGCAGACGAACGACCAGTCGACGCGGGCCATGTCGGGGCCGAGGCCGACGGTCAGGGCGGTGCGGATCTTCGGCTTGTGGCCGTCGAACGGCAGGCGGATGGGCCGGATCGTCCAGCTGGCGTTGGCGGGCAGTTTCTCCCACTCGGCGATGATTTCCTTGAGCATGGCGGTTTCCTCGTCGCCGTAGGTGTGCCAGAAGGTGAGGACGGTGCGGCCGTCGGGGGTGCGGGTGACGTCCTGACTCCAGGTCAGGACGGCCAGCAGAACGTAGAAGATGGCGAAGGCGATGAGCAGAGGGTTGCGTTGCATGGTCGGCTGGCTCCTTTACTCTTTGACCGCGCCCTGGGTCATGCCCTCGATGAAATACTTCTGGGCGATGAGGAACAGCACCGCGATCGGCACGATCGAGAAGCAGGAGGCCGCCATGATCTGCCCGGTCTCGGAGGTGTACTGGCCGCGGAACAGGGCCAGCCCGACGGGAAGCGTGATGCTGAGCGGGTTGGCAAAGTCGGTGACGATCAACTGCCACAGGAAGTTCGACCAGTGGAACAGGAAGGTCAGCAAAAACAGGGTCAGGATGATCGGCATGGCCAGGGGGATGATGACCACCGTGAAGCACTGCCATTCCGAAGCCCCGTCGATGCGGGCCGCCTCGAGCAGTGAGCTGGGGATCGTGTCCATGAACTGCTTGAGCATGAACACCCCGAAGACCGAGGCCAGGTGGGGCAGGAACATGGCCAGTTTGGTGCCGCACAGGCCCATCTGGCAGATCATGAAGAACTGCGGAACCATGTACATCAGGCCGGGGATCATCATCGTCCCCAGCAGAACCCCGAACAGCCCGTTCTTGTAGGGCAGTTCCTTCTTCGAGAAGACGTAGGCCGCCATGGCGGAGAACAGCGTCACCAGGAAGGCCGCCGTGGTCGCCACGAACAGGCTGTTGATGAAAAAGGTGCTGAAGTTGTTCTTCTGCTCGATGATATCGTCGGCCTGGCCGGCCCCGGCCGGCCTGTCGATTTTCAGCACCTTCTTGAAATTGTCGATCGTCGGCTCGTTGGCCACGATGTCGAACGGGTTTTTCTCGTTGAAGATCAGCTCGGTGCCCGAGGCTTTGAACGAGGTGCAGAACATCCAGAAGAAGGGGAACAGGACCACGATCACCCCGACGGTCAGGGCTTCATACAGAAACAGCATCTTCAAAAACTCGCCGCGCCCCTCGACCGGGGTCCTCAGCCATTTCGCCAGCACCACCAGCAGGATGGCCAGCACGCCCAGGGCGGAGGCGGTATTCACGAACGGCTCGAGGCGGTCCATGACCGTGACGTGGGTGCCGGACTCGATACCCTTGATCTTCCAGGTGCCGTCGATCTTGGCGAACGTGAAGGCCAGAAGGCCCTTTTTGTTCCGCTCGAAGACCATGCGGAAGACGAGGCGGGCGGTGGCGCCGTCCGACTGCAGGAAGCTCGCCGTCCGGTCGAGGGAGCGGGCCCCGCCCTTGCCCATCTCGGCGCGGTGCGACGCGACGAAGGCGGCCCAGGCCGCGGGGTCCTTTCCGATGGGGCAGTCGGGGGCGAATCCGTCGGGCACCCCCTCGGGGGCGGCGGCCAGGTAAGCGTCGAGGACCCGGCCGGCGATCGTCTCGAGCTCTTTGGCGGTGGCGGGATCGGGGAAGGCGGGGTGGGGCTGGGGCTGGTGGGTGATGCTCACCACCACCATGGTGCCGAACTTCAGCAGTTGGCCGAGAACCCCGGAAGACAGGAAGATCAGGCCGGCGAGCAGGATCACGAAAGCCGCGATCCGGAGCGGGGCATTCTGCTTCATGGCGGCCTCCTAGCGCTTGTCGCCAGCGAAGAACTTCTGCTGGACGAAGGTGATGATCAGCGTGATGGTCAGCAGGACGTAGGAGATGGCCGCCGCGTAGCCGTAGCGGCCGCCCTCGAACTGCTTGTACAGATAGTAGCCCGAGACCGAGGTACTGCCCAGGGTCTCGTCGCCGATGACGACCTGCGGGCCGCCGGCGGTCATCGCGTAGATCTCGGTGAAGGCGTTGAGCGAGCCGATCACCCCGGTGATCACCATGAACACGAGGATCGGCTTCAGCAGGGGCAGGGTGATCTTCCAGAATTGTTCCCATTTCGAGGCCCCGTCGATGTCGGCCGCCTCGTAGATGCACTCGGGGATGTTCTGCAGGGCGGCCAAAAACAGGATCATGCCGAATCCGGCGCCCTTCAGGACCATGGCGATGACGACGGCCGGCAGGGCGGTCAGGGGACTGCCCAGCAGGCCGGTGGTGTTGAAGAAGTTTTCACTGCCGAGGAACACGGTCGAGATCTGCGCGAGCGCCCCGTACTTCGGCGCGTAGATCAGATACCAGATGACGCCGACGACCAGCATGTCGAGCACGTTGGGCAGGAAGAAGGCACTGCGGAAGAACTCCTTGCCGCGCAGTTTGTTGTTCAACAGCAGGGCGAGCCCCAGCGCGGCGGCGATGCCGAGCGGGATGCTGATGCCGCCGTACATCACGGTGACCGCCAGCGACCACCAGAACTGCGGGTCGTTGAGCTTCCAGCCCGTGGGAGTCTGGTGGATGCCGAGGATGGTGAAGTAGTTCTGGAGCCCGACGAACTCGAGGTTCGACAGGCTGAAATCCCGCTGTGACCCGAAGAAGCTGAGGAAGAACGAGTAGACGATCGGGAACAACAGGAAGATGCCGAACAGGACCAGGAACGGCAGAAGGAACAGCAAAGAACTGAAGGTTTCCTTCTTCATCAGGCCTCTCCTACGATATGGGCTGGGTTGCGATCAGGGAGATTCTATCACAAAACACGGGAAATCCAATTCGTTCAGTTGCCGGGCGGTCCGCTCTGCCTCGGCCTCCTGGCGGAACGGCCCGAGGATGAGCCGGTACATCTCGTACTGTTCGTTGGGAACCGTCAGCGAGGCAACGAACCCCCGGGCCGCCGCCCGTTCCTGGGCCAGTCGCGCCGAATCCTCGTCACCGAAGGCGCCAAGCTGGACGAAGAAGGCGGGTTCCCCGGCGGGTTCGGGAACCGCCGCGGCGGGGGTCGGCGGGACGGGCCGGGCGGTCGCGGGCGAGGCGGTCATCGCCGCGGTGGGGGGCGTCAGGGGGATGGCGGCGGGCACGTCGGGAAGCGGGGCCGGGGCGGGAGGGGCCTTGTCCAGGTCGAGCAGGAACCAGCCGCAGACGGCGAGCAGAGCGATCAGCAGACCGTAGACCGCCCATTCCTTGTAGCCCTCGAAGCCCGATTCGGCGGCGGGCCCCCAGTCGAACTGCCGGGGCGATGGTTTGTCGGCGGGAGGGGACATGACGGAATCCTTTCTGGAGGGTGATGGATCAGCGGCGGCGGTGGCCACGGGGGGCCTCCTGGCGGGGGGCGAATCCAAGGTTCGGTGCCGCCCGCCGGAGGGAAGCCCTGCCGGCCCCGGGCCGGTCAGGAACCGGCCGCCGGCGGGCGTGGGAACCTGTTCTGCCGCAGGGTCCGCCTGCCGCGAGGCGGCAGGGGGGAGAGGCGAACCGGGCGATCATCGGGCGGCCGGGCCGGCGGGGCGGGGGTCCGGCCCCGCCTTGATGGGAAGACGCTGTCCGCAGGGGCAGTGGTCGCCCTGAAGGCGGGACGCGATCCGGTACCCGCGCCGCTCGATGACGGCCTGGGAATCGGTTTTCCGGGATTCCAGCCGCCTGCGC
>CAZKPI010000002.1:24287-32955 GCA_964554555.1 uncultured bacterium | reverse complement strand
GTAAAAGGCCCCGAGGGTGGAGGGCGGGGGGGGGGGGGCGGTTTCCCGGAACCGCGGAAAATAGCGCGAGATGTGGAGCGGGATCTCCGGCGACAGGGCGGCCACCCAGGCCGCCAGTTCGGCGAACTCGGCCGGGTCGTCGTTGCGGCCGGTCACCACGAGGGTGGTCAGTTCGACGTGCACTCCCGCCTTCACCGCCGCCTCGATGTTGCGCAGGACGGGGGCCAGAGAGCCCCCGCAGAGGGTGCGGTAGAAATCATCGCGGAAGGACTTCAGGTCGATGTTCATGGCCTGGCTCAGGCCGCAGAGTTCGTCCCAGGGCTTTTCCGACAGGTAGCCGTTGGTGACCAGCACGGTCTGCCGGCCCGCCCGCCGCAGAAGGGGGGCGGTGTCCTTCACATACTCGAACCAGATGCCCGGCTCGGTGTAGGTGAAGGCCACCCCGATGTTGTCAGGCGTCTGCGCGGCCATTGCCGCCAGCCGCTCGGGCGGGATGGACTCGCCGGGCGCCTCGTTCTGCGAGATCTCGCAGTTCTGGCAGAACCGGCAGGACAGGTTACAGCCAAAGGTGCCCACCGACAGGATCGCTGAACCCGGATAAAAGTGGTAGAGAGGCTTTTTTTCGATCGGGTCGAGGTGGGCCGCCACCACCTGCGGATAGTTGTACAGGACCATCCGTCCTCTCGTGTTCCCGCGTCCCCGGCACCGGCCGCGCCGCCCGTCGGCGATCACGCACTGGTTCGGGCAGAGCCGGCAGGCGGCCTTCCCCTCGCGGACCTCCCAGAATTCCGCCTCACGCATGGGTCCGGTTTAGCACGGGGTCGGCCGCCGGTCAACCGGTCCGCGGTGCTTTCCGGCATTCCCCCCGCCAATGGATGGGGGGATGGGGCTCCTTCGCGGCGCCCGGGGAAGTACGAAACAGTGGCGCCCGTTCGCCCGGCGTGGTATCATCGAACCACAGAGCAGTGGACGTGTTGTAAGGATTGCGAGAGTATCAGGGTGGCAGGCCCTTCTGTTGCCGGCGTCCGCGGGGGGAGTTTGTACCGTGGAACAGTTTGGATCACTGTGGTCTGCCCGCACCCGTCTCGGTCTGTTCCGGTTCCGGCTGGCCGATGACACCCTGACCTGGGCCAATCGGGGGTTCGCCGACCTCTTCGCCCCGGGAGCGGTTCCCGATTCCCTTGTCGGAAAGCGGTTTGCCGAGCTGGCAGGGCTGGGCTCGCCGTGGGCCGATTGCCGAGCCCGTCTGCAGGAAAAGGGGGAGGCCCGCGAGGTTGTCATCCCCTGCCGGACGGGTGCGGGGCGGGAACGCTTGGTTTCCCTCGATGCCTTCCTGACCGGCGGGCCTGACCAGGCCGCCGTCGCCGTCGAGGGATCCGTGCGCGATCTCGGGGAAGCGGGGGACGCGCCCCCGCCGGCCGGGATGACCCTGGATCACTTCCAGGCGATGGTGGCCCAGCTGGGGGACGCCCTGATCTTCGCCGATCCCGGGGGGCGGGTCCGGTGCTGGAACCGCCAGGCCGAAGCCCTCACGGGATGGTCCGCGGTGGAAGCCTGCGGCCGGCCGGTGACGGACTGCTGGCACCTCGTGGCGGAAGGGACGGCCGGTCTGGTGGAGGACATCCTGGCGGCCGCCTGTCGTGACGGTCGGCCGGTGGAGCTGGCCGCCACGACCATGCTCCAGGCGCGCCACGGCCGCCGCTGTCGGATCGCCGGCCGGGTCGATCCCGTCCGGGCGGCCGGGGCCCTCCTGGGGGCGGTGATCCTCTTCCGGGATGTGACCACCCTCGCCCAGGAGGCCCGGGAGCGGGAAAAGGCCCGCCGCCTGGAAGCCTTGAGCCGCCTGGCGGGCGGTATCGCCCACGATTTCAACAATATCATGACCGGCCTGTTCGGCTACATCGGCCTGGCCCAGATCGATGCCCCCGCCGGTTCCCGGCTGGCTGAGCGGCTGGGCAAGGCCGAGGCGACCCTGGGCAAGGCCCGGGGCCTTTCCAACCAACTGCTGACCTTCGCCCGGGCCCGCCCGCCCCAGAAACGGGCGGTGGTCCTGGCCGACTTCCTGCGCCAGGAAGTCCGCAACGCCTGCGTGGGGACCGCCCTGACCGGAGAGTTCGCTCTTCCCCCGGATCTGCGGCCGGTCGACCTCGACGAGAGCCAGTTCGGCCCGGTCGTCCACGCCCTGGTGGCCAGGGCGGCCCGCGCCCGGCCCGCCGGAGGGATCCTGCGGGTGTCGGCCGCCAACCTGGTTCTCACCGGAGCGGAGGGCATCCCCTTGCCGCCCGGCCGGTATCTGCAGGTGGTGTTCCACGACGATGGGGATCCCCTCCCGGAATCTGCCCTCGATCAGATGTTCGACCCCTTCTCAGGACCGGGACAGCCCGAGGCCGGCTTTGAACTGCCGCTGGCCTATTCCATCGTGAAGAGTCACGGCGGTTGGCTGACCGTGCGTCCCGGGGCGGAGGGCGGGACCGACTTCCTGCTGTTTTTGCCCCCCTCCTGCCTTCTGCGCGAGGACGAACCCGCCCTGCCGGCCGTGCAGGGCGGTCTCCGGGGCCGGGTTCTGGTCATGGACGATGAGGACATCATCCGGGGCGTGGCCGCCGACATGCTTCAGTTCCTGGGCTGTTCGGTGGAACTCGCCCGTGACGGCGACGAGGCGGCCGCCCTGTACCGGAAAAGGCAGGAGGAAGGGAAGGGCTTCGACGTTGTGATCCTCGACCTGACCGTCCCCGGCGGCAAGGGGGCCCTGCTGACCCTGCCCCTTCTGCTGGCCATCGATCCGCGGGCGCGGGCGGCGGTGGCGAGCGGCTATTCCACCGGCCCGGTGATGGCCGAATTCCGCAAATACGGCTTCATCGGCGCCATCGCCAAGCCGTTCGAGGTGAGAAGCCTGCACGCTTTCCTGGCTCCTCTGCTCGGCGCGGCGCCGGCCGCCGGCCCCGCCTCCCGGACGCCTGCCTCCTGAAACCGGGGGAAAAGCCCGACCCGGGTCCCCGCGGCCATGCGCTGATGGCGGGGGACCCGGGTCGGATGCGGGTCGGAGCCGGGGCGGCGGTTACTCCTCGATCACCACGACCACGCCGTTCTGCTCGGCGATGCGGAAGGCGGCACGGGTCTCCCTGGACCAGCGGCCGGTCTGGTCGCTGACCTTGACCGCCCACAGGTAGCGGTGCAGGGGGAGATAGCCGGGCTCGTCGTAGGCGGCCACGCCCTGGCGCACCGAGACGCGCTCCCAGACGGTCTTGTTCTCGTCGAGGTCATACAGGGTGATCATGCCGTAGCGGGCGGCGGTCTTCCAGACGAAGGCCGGCTTGCGGGCGGCCGACACCGGGTGGATCTTCAGTTCGGTCGGGGCTTCGGGAACGGCGGGGAGGGCCATGGGGGCGCCCTTGTCGATCTCGACGGTCAGGATGCCGCGGGCGGGTTCCTCGAAGTGCTTGGGCAGGCGCACCTTGACGTAGTAGTAGGTCGGGGTGAACTCCTCGGCCTCGATGACCAGGCGGCCTTCGAGCTTCAGCCGGCGGGCGAGGAAGACGTGGCCTTCGTGGGCACAGCCGTCGGGCAGGTCGATGCGGTGTTCCCAGCTCTGGGGCTGGCTGTTGACCAGCAGTTGGTGGTCGAACACCTTGGTCATGGTCTCGGTGGCGGTCATGCCCTGGGCCGTCAGGCCCGCGAACAGGATGAACAGGCCGCACAGGACAAACGTCATCTTCCTCACACCATACCTCCCGACGGCAGGGTCGGCCCCACCGGTCATGTCTCCATCATAGGAGGCACTGCCCCCTCCAGACAAGGATCACCTGCGGGATTGCCCCCCCGTGCCGGCTGAATCAGGACCGGCCGGAGGCTCCCCCGTCGAGACGTTACGTGGAATATGCGCCTTGGCGAAGCAGGGGCCGGGCCTGCCCGTTGTCGGCCTTCCCGGCTTTTGACCCTGGGTACCGTTCCATGGTAAGGTGGGTCCTCCCAATCCACAGGAGGTTTCCCATGGCTGAACCAGCCGCCAGCAAGCAGGAAATGAACGACGTCGCCGCCGTCGCGGAGATCAACAAAGCCCGCCAGCAGATCCTGACCGAGATCGGCAAGGTCTTCATCGGGCAGGGGAAGGTCGTCGAGGAGGTCCTCTACGCCCTGTTCGCCCGCGGCCACGTGCTGTTGATCGGTGTTCCCGGCCTCGGCAAGACCCTGCTGGTCAACTCGCTGGCTCAACTGCTCGACCTGAAATTCCGACGCATCCAGTTCACCCCCGACCTGATGCCGACCGACATCATCGGTACCGAGATCCTCGAGGAGGACCCGGCCACCAAGGAGCGGCGGTTCAAGTTCGTGCAGGGCCCCCTGTTCACCCAGATCCTGCTGGCCGACGAGATCAACCGCACCCCGCCCAAGACGCAGGCGGCCCTCCTGCAGGCCATGCAGGAGCGCAGTGTGACCAGCTCGGGCACCACGTATCCCCTGGCCGAGCCGTTCTTCGTGCTGGCCACCCAGAACCCGATCGAGCAGGAGGGTACCTACCCCCTCCCCGAGGCACAGCTCGACCGGTTCATGTTCAACATCCGCATGGAATACCCGCCGCCCGAGGAGGAGGTGACCATGGTCAAGGCCACCACCACCGGTTCCGAGCCGAAGCTGGCGCCAACCCTGACCCAACAGCGCATCCTGCAGCTGCAGGACATC
Source organism: uncultured bacterium (assembly GCA_964554555.1). Lineage (GTDB taxonomy): Bacteria > Muiribacteriota > Ozemobacteria > Ozemobacterales > Ozemobacteraceae > Ozemobacter. The sequence goes on along the minus strand of CAZKPI010000002.1, from coordinate 28,275 downwards.
GTGCGCCGGGTGCCGGTCTCCGACCGCGTGGTGCGCTACGCCGTGGCCGTCGCCGAGGCGACCCGCCCCGGGCGCGACAAGAGCCTGCCCTTCGTCAACGACTTCATCACCTGGGGTGCCGGCCCGCGCGCCAGCCAGTTCCTGATCCTCGGCGGCAAGGCCCGCGCCGTTCTGCAGGGCCGGTTCTACGTGGCCTGCGAGGACATCAAGGCCCTGGCCTACGCCGTCCTGCGCCACCGCATCCTGCTCAACTTCAACGCCGAGGCCGAGGGGATCACCCCCGACGTCCTGATCGACCGCGTCCTCAAGTCGGTTCCCGAGCCGCAGGCCTGAATCGGCCGGCCGCGCGCCCCCGCGTCCGGCCGCCGTCCCACCGATGGACAAGACCCGCCGCCTCTCCCGCTTCCTCGACCCCAAGGTCCTGGCCTCCATCGCCTCGATGGAGATCCGGGCCCGCAGTGTCGTGGAAGGGGCGATCGAGGGCCTCCACAAGAGTCCGTTCAAGGGATTCAACGTCGAGTTCGCCGAGTACCGGTCCTACGTGCCCGGCGACCCGATCAAAGACATCGACTGGAAGGTGTTCGCCCGCACCGACAAGTACTACATCAAAGAGCACGAGGAGGAGACCAACCTCTCGGGTTACCTGATCCTCGATACCAGCGGCTCGATGGCGTTCCGGGGCGAGTCGGCCTTCAGCAAGCTGGAATACGCCGCCACCCTGGCCGCTTCGCTGGCCTTCCTGATGCTGAAACAGCAGGACTCGGTCGGGCTGGTCACCTTCGCCGAGGGCGTGCGCAAGATCGTGCGGCCCAAGGCGGGCATGGGCCACCTGAAGGGCATCTGCCGGGAGCTCGAGGCCAGCGAGCCGGGGGGCGCCACCGACATCGGCGAAACCCTCGACCGGGTGGCCGAGACGATGCGCAAGCGGGGCCTGTTGATCATGTTCTCCGACCTGATGGACTCGGCCGACGCGATCATCGCCAAGGCCCGCCAACTGCGGACCCGCCGCCACGAGATCCTCCTGTTCCACGTCCTCGACCGGCAGGAGCTGACCTTCCCGTTCGAGGACACCATCCTGTTCCGCGACCTCGAGGACCGGTCGGAGATCGTGGCCGACGCTTTTGCCTTGCGCCGCGAGTACCTGCGCCGGCTACAGCAGATGGTGGCCACCTTCCAGTCGGCCCTGCGCCGCGCCGGCATCGACTACCTGCTGGCCGACACCTCGCGCCCCATCGAGGCCACCCTCCGCCAGTTCTTCACCCGCCGCCTGTCCGGCGCCGCCCGGGTGGCCTGAGATGCTGTCGTTCGGCCACCCCCTGTTCCTGACCGGCCTGCTGACCGCGGCCGTGCCCATCTGGCTGCACCTCTACTTCCGCCGCACCCCCGTGCCGAAGGACTTCCCCAGCCTGCGGCTGATCCGCCTGTCGGTCGAGGCGGTCATCCGGCGGCTGAAACTGCGCAACTGGCTCCTGCTCGCCCTGCGGCTGGCCGTCCTGCTCCTGCTGGTGCTGGCCCTGGCCCGCCCCTTCGTGGGCGGCACCTTCGGCGACATCGCCCACACCGGCTCCCCCTCGGCCTTCGTGGTCATCCTCGACAACTCGCTGTCGATGGGTGTCACCCACCAGGGCATCTCGCTGTACAACTCCGCCAAGGCCAAGGCCCTCGAGGTCCTCGACCAGATGGGGCCCTACGACAAGGCCTCGGTGGCCCTCCTGCACGACCCCGGGACTCTGCTGTTCACGCAGTTGAGCTGGGACAAGAACGACCTGAAGGAGGCGGTGCGCAACGCCCCGCTCAGCCTGTCGGGCACCAACCTGACCGGGGTCCTGCAGGCCGCCGTCAAGCTGGTGGCCCCGGTGCGCTCCTACAAGCGCACCGTCTACCTGATCACCGACCTGACCCGCGTGGCCTGGAAACCCCTGCTCGACAACGGCGACCTGCTGGCCCGCATCGATCCCGGTATCGAGCTGGTGCTGATCCCCGTCGGGGACGGGTCGCCCCCCAACCTGGCGGTGGCCGGCCTCGAGCTCGAACAGCCGCTGGTGATGAAGGGCCGCACCGCCGTCCTGTGGGCGACCGTGGCCAACCACTCCGACCGCGCCCGCCAGACCCGCCTGTCGGTGCTGGTCGACGGCGACAAGAAGCAGGATCTGCCCATCGATCTGGAAGCCCGGTCCCGCAAGCGGATCAAGGTGCCGATCACCTTCCCCGCCGAGGGCATGGTCGATGTGGCCGCCCTTCTGCCGGCCGACTCCCTGCCCGAGGACGACGTGCGGCACCTGGCGGTGCCGGTGCTGGCCCCGCAGAAGATCCTGGTCCTCAAACCGCCTCCCGAGCGGGACGGCACGCCCAGCCGCGATGACATCTTCCTGCGGTTCGCCCTCAACCCCCTCAACCGCGCGGAGGGCGCCACCTTCCTGGTCGAGAGCCGGCAACCCGAGGAGGCGGTCTCCCTGCGCCTGGCCGACTACACTGCCGTCTTCCTGGTCAACCAGCGGCAGTTGCCGGCCCCCCTCGTCGAGGCTCTGGCCGGGTTCGTCATGGGCGGCGGCTATTGCATCATCTTCCCCGGGTCGCGCACCGACCCGGAATGGTACAACTCGGCCCTCCTTGACGCCCTGGGCGGTCGCTACCTCCTGCCGGCGCGCCTGTTCAAGCGGGTGGGCAACGCCGTCAGCCGGAACATTGCCTACCAGCTGACCGATCTGGACACCGGGCACCCCGCCTTCAGCCTGTTCGGCGCGGAGGGGAACGGCGACCCCCGCCGGGCCCAGATCTGGGAGTTCTTCCAGGTTCAGCCCAATCCCGGGGCGCTGGTGCTGGCCCGCATGAGCCACGGTCTGCCCGGCCTGGTCGAGGAGCGGCGCGGCCAGGGCAAGACCCTGCTCGTCACCTTCACCGCCGACACCGCCTGGACGAACTGGCCGCTGAAGCCGACCTTCCTGCCCTTCCTCCACCAGGCTTTGGCCGGGATGCTGGGCCGGCGCGGACTGCGGAGCGGCTCCGTCCTGCCCGGCGCCCCTGTTTCCCTGGTGGTCCAGGAAGAGGACCTGCAGAAGGTGACCCTCCTCCCCCCCCAGGGCGCGGCCATCGACCTGCCCATCCGGCGCGAGGGGGAGGGCCTTCTGCACATCTCCACCACCCGCACCGAGCAGACCGGCTTCTACCGGCTGGTTCTCACCGGCAGGGAAGGCACCCGCACCGAGGCCTTTGCGGTCAACCCGCCCCCCGACGAGAGCGACCTCGAACGGGTTCCCGCCAAGAAGATTCCGCGGTTCACCGAGCTCCGACACCGGGCCGGTTCCGACACCAGCCTCGGGCAGAAGGTCCAGGAGGTGCGCGAAGGCCGCGACGTCAGCGGCGGCCTGCTCTGGCTCCTGCTGGTGACGGCCCTGGTCGAGACCGCCCTGGCCAACCGGCCGCCCGCCCAGCGCCCGGGGGTGACCGCATGAGAGGCCTGTTCCAGTTCCTCGGCTTCGACCTTGGGCCGATCCAGGCCGTCGACACCGTCCGGCTCGGGTTCGCCTGGGGGTGGGCCGCGGTGGTTTTACTGCTGGCCCTGCTCGTGCCGCTGTATGTCTGGTTCTACCGCCGCTACGAGGGGAAGCCCGTGAGCCCCGGCCTGGCCGGCGGCCTGCTCGCCTTGCGGCTGGGCTTCGTGGTCGGCGTGCTGGTCCTGCTGGCCGGCCTGCGCGCCACGGTGAGCGGCTGGGTGCCCCAGAAGAACAAGCTGGCCGTGCTGATCGATTCCTCGCGCAGTATGAGCATCGCCGAGGAGGGCCAGACCCGCCTGGAACGGGTGCGGCAGGCCCTGGTGAACGGCCGCCTGCTGGCCAGCCTCGAGCGCAAGACCGGCATCACCCCCGCCCTCTTCTCCTTTGCCGGCGCGGTGGCCCCGCTGGCCGCCGACGACGTGGCCTCTTTCGCCATCCTGCCCGAGGGCACCCAGACCGATCTCACCAAGGCCGTGACCGAGGTGACCGACCAC
>CAZKPI010000002.1:22914-24193 GCA_964554555.1 uncultured bacterium | reverse complement strand
CCCCTCCACTTCCTGGGCGCCGGACGCACCGGCCAGACCCGCGACCTGGCCGTGATCCTCGAGCGTCCGCCGTCCCTCGGCTACCTCAACTCCTCCTCGCGGGTGCGGGGCGAGGTGCGCCTGCACCGGATCGCCAGCGAAACGATCCCCGTCGATATCCGCCGCGACGGCAAGGTGGTCGAGACCCTCCGCGTGCCGGTCGAGGCCGGGGTAAACCGTGCCCCCTTCGCCTTCAACATCCCCTGCGACGCCGAAGGCACCTTCACCTGGTCGGCGGCGGTGCCCAGGCTCGACGGCGAACTGACCCTCGAGAACAACGAGTCGAGCTTCCTGTTCAAGGTGGTCAAGGAACGGCTCAAGGTGGTGCTGGTGGCCAACTCCCCCAGCTGGGACCAGACCTTCATCCGAGGCGCCGTCAAAAGCGACCCGAACTCCCACGTCAACGCCTGGGTCCGGATCACGGACGCCCGCTGGAGCCGCACTGAGGATTTCACCCTGAAAGGGCCTGCCCAGACCCTCGATCTGACCGCCGACCTCGAGGACGCCGACGTGCTGGTGCTGGCCGGGGTCCCCGAACGACTGCTCGCCCCCTGGGCCGAGGCGATCGCCAAACGGCTCGAGTCGGGAAAGATGGGCCTGTTCATCCTGCCGGCGGCCCGCGGCTACAAGAACCTCGGCTACCCGGGATCCCGGCTGGCCGACCTGTTTCCGGTCGACCTGGCGAACGAGACCTGGCGCGGCACCCCCGCCAGCCTGGCCCTGCCCGGGGCCGAGCCCGCCTATGGGTTCCTGCGCCTGCTCGACGACCCCATCGAAAACGCCCTGTTCTTCAAGACGGTGCCCAAGTGGGAAGGCCTGTTCACCTACGGTTCCCTGCGCCTCGGAGCCGAGGTTCTGCTGGCCTCCGACCTCGAGCAGAACGGCCGGCCCGCGCCCGCCGTGGTCCAGCACCGCGTCGGGCAGGGCAACGTGGTCATGGTGATGGGCGGGCCGCTCTGGCCGATGGGCTTCAAGATGGTGCCCACCGACAAGACCATCAAGCCCTACACCGCCTTTGTCCTCAACCTGTTCAAATGGCTGGCCAACCGCCGTGAGGACGCCCTGGTCACTCTCGAAACACCCTCCGCCCGCGGGTTCGTCGGACAGCCCACCCCCTTCCGGGTCTGGGTCATGGACAACCGGCGGCAGTATGTCCCGTCGGCGCAGGTGTCGGCGGTGATCGAGGCCAAGGGCCGGGAACCGGTGACGCTGTCCTTCATCGGCACCTCCGAGGAGGGCT
>CAZKPI010000002.1:10156-22816 GCA_964554555.1 uncultured bacterium | reverse complement strand
CTGGTCGAGATGCCCACCGCCGAGTTCGACAACCCCGAGGTGCAGGTCGACCTGATGCGGCAGTTGGCCAGCGCCACGGGCGGGTCCTTCTTCCCTGTCGAGGAGGCGAACCGGCTGGTCGAGGCGATGCGGACCACCCCCGGCCAGAAACGTGAGACACGCATCCTCGACCTGCGCGACAGCTTCTGGGTGCTGGCCCTTCTGCTGGCCCTGCCGCTGGCCGAATGGATCCTGCGCCGGACGAAAGGACTGAGCTGATGCGGGCTGGTACGATGACCGCCGACGCCGGTGAGCGCCGGGAATTCCGGGGAGACAAATTCCGCGGATACCGGGGACAGGAATTCCGGAAATTCCGGCGGGAATTCCGGGAATTCCGGGGACATGATACGGAATTCCGCAGGAATTCCGTATCATGTCCCCGGAATTCGCGGAATTCGCGGAATTCGCGGAATTCGAATTCCCCCGTCCCAGGTCCCCGGCCTTCGCATTCCCGGAATTCGCGGCCTTCGTCACGGTCTCCGGCGGCTTCTGCGCCGTTGCTGGCGGGCGAGGGTTTCCCGATGTTCTTGTCCAAAGTTCTGCTGGTTGTCGTGTTGGCCCTGGCGGCCGTGGGGCCCGCGGCGGCCGACTGGGGAACGGTGGCGATCCCCCGCGTCCAGTATGGGGGCGGGGGTGACTGGTATACCGACCCCACCTCCATCCCCAACCTGCTGAAGGCGGCCGCCGACCGGCTGGGACTGCCGACCCGCCCGGAGAACTTCGCCCTGCGGATCTCCGACCCTGACCTGTTTTCCTTTCCGATGCTCTACCTGACCGGCCATGGCAATGTGAAGTTCGAGGACCAGGAGGTCAACCGCCTGTCCTCCTATCTCGACAACGGCGGCTTCCTGTGGATCGACGACTGCTACGGTCTCGACCGGAGCATCCGGCGCGAGTTGCGGAAGGTGTTCCCCGACAAGGAACTGGCGCCGGTTCCCCCCGACCATCCCATCTTCCACACGGTCTACGACCTCCCCCAGGGCGTGCCCAAGGTCCACGAGCACGATGGCAAACCGCCCCAGGCCTATGGTATCTTCAGCAAAGGCCGCCTGGTGGTCTTCTACACCTTCGAAACCGACATCGGGGACGGCCTCGAGGACGAGGGCGTTCACCCCGAGGACTCGGCGGAGATCCGGGAAAAGGCCCTGCAGATGGCCCTCAACATCCTGGTTTTCGCCATGACCCAATGACGACGAGGAACGCCGATGGATGAACGGAAGGCGCGGCACCTGCTCGCCGAGTATGAGACCCGCCGCGACCGGCTCGCCCGGGACCTGACCTCCTACATCCGGTCCCGGCAGGTCCGGGTCTTCCTTCTGCGCACCTTCTGGACCCTGGCGGCCGCCGCCGGCGTCCTCCTCGTCTTCCTGCTCGTCGAGCGCACCCCCGTCCAGTCCGAGTTCCTGCGCTGGGTCTGCAGCGGCCTGTTCTACGCGGCCGCCGGTCTTGGCGCCTTCCTCGCCCTGCGGGCCTTCACCGACCCCCCCGGCGCCGTCGAGGCGGCCGTCGAGATCGAGGCCGCGGCGCCCCGGTTCCGGTCGGGCCTGTCCAGCGCCGCCGAGTTCCAGGCGAAGGCCGACGAGCCCGGCACCTCCTCCGCCCTGCGGAAGCTGACCGTGGCCCAGGCCGCCGAGGATCTGGGCCCGGGCGACCTCGGCCTGGCCCTCTCCCGGTTCTCCCGTCGTCGCGCCCTGGGCGCCCTGCTCGGCCTGGGCCTGGTGCTGGCGGTCTGGACAGGGATCGCTCCGCACGAGGTGCGCCGCGGTGCCATCCGCCTGACCCTGCCCTTCACCGACCTGCCGGCCTTTTCCTCGCTCGAGCTGGCCGTCTTCCCCGGCAACCGGCTGGTGGCCAGGGGGGAAAACCTGCAGATCACCGCGGTGCCCAACCAGCCCCCCGAAAAGGAACCGGTCCTGATCCTCTACCGCCCGGGGTCCGCCGAAGGGACCCCCACCGAGATGTATCCCGACGAGTCCGCCTCCCGGGCGCGCTTCGTCTACACCCTGACCGGCCTGCAGGAGTCGACCGACTACCAGGTCGTCTGCGAGAAGTGGCGGTCGGAGCGGTTCATGGTCACGGTGGTGCCGCGGCCCGAGGTGAAGCGGTTCCAGGTCACCGTCCACCATCCCGCCTACCTGGCCTCCCAGCCGCAGAAACTTCCCGAAGGGACCGGCGACTGCACCGTGCTGGTGGGCACGCGCATCGACCTCGAGGGCGAGGCCAGCCAGCGGCTGAAGACGGCCGAGCTGGCCCTCGAGCCGGGGGCCACCCAGCCCTGTGAACTGATCCACGGCGACGGGTTCCGCCATTCCCTCACTCTGGCCACCGACACCCGCTACTCGGTCCTGCTGAAAAACGAATTCGGCCTCGCCAACGAGCATCCGGTCAAATACCAGGTCACCACCATCATCGACGCCTCGCCCTCCGTCAGCATCCTGCGCCCCGCCGCCGATCTGCCGTTCCCCAAGAGCAAACGGCTTGACCTGAAGGTCGTGGCCAAGGACGATTTCGGGGTGGTGGGAACCGTGCTCTATTACTCGGTGGGCGACCGCCGCCACGTCATCCCGCTCAACCTGAAGCCCGACCTCACCCCCCGCCGGGAGTTCGAGGTCGAGTTCCCCTGGCTCCTCGACACCCTGCCGGTGGCGCCGGGCACCGAGATCTCCTATTTCGTGCGGGTCGAGGATGCGCGCCAGCCGGCGGCCAACGTGGCCACCACGCCGACCTACAAGGTGGCCATGCCCTCGATGTACGACGTCTACCGCGGCGACGACCAGGCGCAGGGCGACGTGGTGGACGAGCTGAAGGGACTGCTGGAGAAGCAGAAGGCGCGGCGCGACGCCCTGCAGAAGACCTACGAGCAGATCAAGCACGAGGGGAAGCTCGACTCCCGGACCGAACAACAGCTCCAGCAGGCCATCAAGGAGGGGGAACAGCGGGAGAAAGATGCCCAGGACCTGCTCGAGAAATTCCAGGAGGTTCAGCAGAACCTGCGCGAGAACCCCTTCACCTCGCCCGATGCCATCGAGAAACTGCAGAAAATCAGCGAGCTGGTCAACGAGGTGCTCGACGACGAGGGCAAACGGCTGATGAAGCAGCTGCAGCAGTCCCTGCAGGAGATGAAGATCGATCCCAAGGAGATGGAGAAGTTCGAGGAAGCCTTCACGATGGAGAAATACCTGAAGGAACTCGACCGCACCGCCGAACTGCTCACCCAACTGCGCGACGAGATGAAGATGAACTCGCTGGGGCAGGCCCTCGAGGACCTGAAACGGCGGCAGGAGGCGATCGCCTCGGAAACCGCCGCCCTCCAGCAGAAGAAGGAGCAGGCCGGCACCCCCCTGGACGAGACGGAACGGCAGAGGCTTGACGACCTGCGCCGGCAGATGGCCGCGGTTGCCTCGGAGGCGGCCGCCCTGCGCCGGAAACAGCCGGGGAGCCTGTCGGCCGAGGAACAGCAGAGGCTTGACGAGATGACGCGGGCCCTGCAGGAGCTGGCCTCGGCCACCGCCGCCCTGCGTGAGAAGCAGAATTCGGAACAGGGCCTGACGCCGGCCGAGCGCCGTCAGCTCGACGACCTGACACAGCAGATGGCCGAGATGGCTTCGCGGACCGCGGCCCTGCAGAAGAAACAGCAGGAGGCGGGTCCCCCTTCCCCGGAAGACCAGAAGCGGCTCGACGAGCTGGCGAGACTGCATCAACAGCTGGCCTCCGAGGCCGCCGCCCTCGAGCAGAAGCAGGGCGGCCTCACCCCCGAGGATGAGAGCCGCCTGAAGGACCTCGCCCGCCAGCAGGAGAAGATCAAGGAGGAACTGGCCGGGCTCGAGAAGCAGTCGAAGGAACTGGCCGCCAAAAAGCCCGCGCCCGGCCAGCCCGAGCACCCGGCCGCCGAGGACCTGAAAAACCTGCGCGACCGCCTGCAGAAAGAAGACTTCCGCCAGACCTCCGACGACATCAAAAAGGACCTCGAACAGAAGAACTTCGAGGCGGCCCGGCAGAACCAGCAGAAGATGCTGACCTTCCTCGAAGCCCTGAAAAAGGACGGCCAGAAGGTCTGCCAGACCTGCGGGGGGGGCGGCCAGCCTCCCCAGCTCGACCTGTCGCGGTTCATCCGCAAGGCGATCCAGGCGTCGCACGACCAGGAACAGCTCCTGCAGCAGCTGCAGGGGGTGCCCGACCAGTTCATGCGCGGTCAGCGGCCCGGCGTGGAGGGCATCATCGACGAGGTGTCTGTCCTGCAGGTGCTGGTGAAGGACCAGGGCCGCGCCCTCGAAGAGGCCCTGGAGACGCTCGTCCGCACCAGCTTCAGCGTCAACCCCGAGGTGCTCGAGCCGCTCAGGGGGGTGCAGGGCATCTTCTCCGAGACCGTGAAGAACCTCGAGGACCGCGCCGTCGGCCAGGCCCGCCAGCAGCAGCGCGAGCTGATCCGCCGGTTCAACCTGCTGGCGATGGAACTGATGCGGGCCCAGGACCAGCCCCCCCAGTCGCAGTCGGCGAGTTCCGATCCGAAGAACTTTCTCCAGCAGTTCAAGAACCTGACCCGCCGCCAGCTGAGCCTGTACCAGAAGACCATGCAGCAGCAGATGTCGCCGGGCGATCAGAAGACCCTCGAACAGATGAAGAAGATGGCCCTGGAGCAGAAGATGATCCGCGAGGCCCTCGAGCAGATGATGCGGGAAGGGCGCAACCAGCGCCAGCTTCTCGGCCGCCTGGACGACGTGCTGAAGGACATGCAGGACCTCGAGACCCAACTGCTCGATCCCAACCAACAGCGCGAGGCGGCCGACAAGCAGAAGTCGGTCTACGACCGCATGCTGAAGGCCCAGAAGGCCCTGCGCAACCGCGACGAGGAGAGCGAGGAACGGAAGGCCGAGAAGGCCAGCGACCTCAAGCAGGCCCCGGTCGAGGGCCCGCTCCCCGACGCCGGGAGCGACACCCGCGACCTGTCGCGCGACTTCCTGGGCGACATGAAGGAGGACTACCCGAAGTCCTACGAAACCCAGCTGAACGACTACTTCAAGTCGCTCAGCCTGTACGGAGGCGACCGGTGAGAAACCCCCGCCGTCCCGGCCGCTCCCTCTTCCTGCTCCTCTTTCTGCTCGGCGTCCTCTGGTCCGGGGGACGGCCCGCCGCCGCCCAGGCCCCGGACCCCAACGAAGCCGTCCTTCTGCTCAACGATGCCATGGGCGAGTATTCCCTGCGCCGTCTCAACCCCGCGCGGACGCGGCTGGAAGACCTGATCAAACGCTTTCCAAACCACCCGGTGACCCCGCGGGCGCGGCTCGAGCTGGCCCGGATCCTGAAGGACCTGCGGGAGTTCGACCGGGCCATCGAACTGCTGACCGCCCTGGCCACCGGCCCCGCCAGCGGGTTCGAAGCCGTCAGCGCCCGGGAGATGCTGTTCGATCTGCTGTATGACCTGCACCGGTACAAGGACGGCATCGACCTGCTGGAGAAAGCCTGGAAGGAGGCGCCCGGCCACGTGGAGACCGGACGGCGGCTGGCCCGGTTCTACCTGTCGGCGGGCCGGCCGGACGAGGCGCGCCTTCTGCTCGAGGGCCTGCTTGAGCGGACGGCTCGCCCCGACGTGTTCAGCGACCTGCTGCAGCTGGCCATCCGGCAGGGGAAGGTCGAGGCCCTGGAGTCCCTGATCGAACAGCGGCGGGCCCGGTACCGGACCGTCGATTACCTCGATTTCCTCACGGACTGCCAGCTGGCGTTGAAACAGAACGAGAAGGCCGCCGCCCTCCTGCGCGAGGCAAAGGAGACGGCCGGCGAACTCCGCCTGCTCCGCAAACTGGCCCAGCTCGACCAGGCCCGCCGCGATCCGGCGCGGGCGCTGGAGTCCCTGCGGCTTCTGCAGAAGATGTTCCCCGACCAGTGGGAATACGCCAAGGCCATCGGCGATTGCCTGTTCCAGCTGGGGAGGAAGGACGAGGCGGTCGCCGAGTGGCGGACCCACTTCCAGAAACGCGGCGGCCTGGGCACCGAGGGGTTTCAGCTGTTCGCGGAGGTGCTCATCGAGCACCGCCTCTACCAGGAGGCCCTTGACGTTTTCGAGGAGGCCCGCCGGATGACGGGCATCCCCACCCAGTTTGCCGAGGAGAAGGCGGGGGTGCTCGAAGCCCTGGGCCGCACCCCCGAAGCCCTGGAGGAATACTTCCTGACCCTGGTCAATGGTTTGTACAAAACCGAGATCTTTGACAAATTGTATGACAGCGGGTCGGCGACCTTCGACCTGAAGGCCCGACTGCTGGAAGCCCAGAAGACCACACCCACCCTGGCGGTGCGGCGGGCCCTGCTCGAGGTCTGGTTCCGGGAGGCCGATCCCGCCTGCCTGCCCGACCTTCTGCCGATGGCCGCCGGGGACGGCAGTGTCCAGGAGATTGTCAGCGAGCGCATCCGCCAGGAGGCGTTCGTCCAGCCCACCCCCTTTCTGCGGGCCCTCCTGCTGGGGCTGATCCGCCGGGACCGGGCCTCGTCACTGGCCCTGCGTCTGGTGCTGGTCCTGCTCACTCTGCCCGACCAGACCGATGACCAGGCGGCGGAGGCGCTGACCGAGGCCGGGCTGGTTGTCGATCAGCCGACCGTTGCCGATCTGACCCTGCAGAACCGCGTCCTGGTCGAGATGGCCCGCCTCGCCTGGATACGCTTCGCGCGGGTGTCCGACGCGCTCGCCTGGCTGGCCCGGGCGGCTGATGGCCCGGCCGCGGCCGCCGCCCCCGGCGTGGCCTTCGATGCCCTGCTGATGACCATGCGTCTGCGGGCGGCCCTGGGCGAGATGCCGGCCGCCGAGGCGGCCCTGGAGCGGGCCCGGCAGATGGCGGGAGCGGTGGGCCCCGGGCGGTCGCCGGCTTCGCGGCCGGAACCGGTCGTGGTGATCGGCAACGGCGACGGTCTTCCCCCGGTGGGAGAGGCCTCCGATGGATTCGACACCCTGTTCGATTCCCCCGACCTGGGTCCGGAGGCCGAGTCACGGCTGATGTACGAGGAGGGCTGGCTGTTGGCCCACCAGGGGAAATACCCCGAAGCGCTCGACCGTCTGCGGCAGATGACCAGCTCCTTTCCCGAATCGCTGTGGATGAACGACGGGCTGAACCTGGCCCTGACCGTCACCATGGGTTCGGTGGGCGATTTCGGGCCCCTGCAGAAATACCTGGCGGCCGAGCGGGCCTCGCTGGTCGGCAGTTCCGCGGCCGCCCTGGCCCTCCTGCAGGAGGTGGCCCGGGTGGCTTCGGAATCCGCCCTCGGGCTCGACGCCCAGGCCCAGGCTCTTCTGCTGGCCGAGCGGACCACCGCCGATCCCGCGGCCCTGCAGAAGGACATCGAGACCTTCGTGCGGTTTCACCCCAACCACTGGCTGGGGCCTGACCTGTGGCTGGCCGGCTGGCGCCTGATGCGGCGGAACGGGGCCTCCCCCGAGGCGATCGCCGACCACCTGAAGGAGTTCACCGACCGCTTCCCCGGCGATCTGCGCGGGCGTCGGGTCAAATTGACCCTGGCCGGGCTGATGCGGGCCAAGAACCATTCCGGAGCCGCTCCCGCGCCGAAGGCCCCCGCCGGGAAGCCGCCGGCCGGACCACCCTCGCCCCAAGCTGTCCCGCCGGGAACCTCTCCGGACGGAACGACCCCGCCGGCCGCGGCCTCTCCCGGCCAGGTTTCCCCGCCAGGCCCCCGGCCGGCGGCCGGGTCGTCCCCGAAAGAGCCGGGCCAGCAGGCGCCATGACCCTTTTCCTGACTGGCCGGCCGGGCTTTGCCCCTTTCCCCCGCCAGAGGCCTGGCCCCTGGACCCATTTTTCGGCCCGGGCAACGCGTTGGCGTTCCCCGGGCAATGCTTCCGCGACGCGGCGGTCGATGGCCCTGGCGCGGATGGCTGGAAAGAAACGAGCCACCCGATGAGTCTGCCCACCCCTGTCCGCTTCCCTGCCGTTTCCCCCCGGTTCAGACTGACGGCGGTCCTGCTGTTGGCCCTGCTGTGGGCCGGTCCGGCCTGCGAAGCGGGGCGCCTGCTGATCCCGATGGACGATGCCCAGGCCGACCATCTGCGGGCCTACGGGCTTGCCTACTTTGCCCTCGACAAGCAGGCGGTCGATGTGGAATGGCTACTCAACTACCGGTGCGGCTCGTTCTTGTGCGACGACCTGCCCGCCCTGCGCGACCGGGCGCGGGAGGTGGGGGTGACCGTCGAGCCGCAGAGCGAGGACCAGGCGCTGGCCATCCTGGCCCGCATCGAGGACGAGAACATGGAGCGCGTGCTCCTCGAGAAGGCGCCGAAGGTGGCCGTCTATTCGCCGGATTACGCGGAACCCTGGGACGACGCGGTGACCCTGGTGCTGGAATACGCGCAGATCCCGTTCGAGAAGTTCTACGACACTCAGGTGCTGAACGGCGACCTGGCCAAGTACGACTGGGTGCACCTGCACCACGAGGACTTCTCCGGCCAGTTCGGCAAGTTCTACGGCAGTTTCCGGTTCGCCGACTGGTACCGCAAGCAGGTGACCCGGGCCCAGCTCGATGCGCAGAAGTTCGGGTTCCGCAAGGTGCCCGAGCTGAAGCTGGCGGTCGCCCGCGGCATCAAGAAGTTCGTGCAGAACGGCGGCTTTTTGTTTGCCATGTGCTCGGCGGTGGACACGCTCGACATCGCCCTGTCGGCCAATGGCACCGACATCGTGGCCCCCGAGATCGACGGCGACCCCATCGACCCCCTCTACGAGTCGAAGCTGGACTTCGGGGAGAGCCTCGCCTTCACCGGCTTCAAGCTGATTCCCGACCCGATGGTCTACGAGTTCTCCGACATCGACGTCTCGAACAACTACATGGGGGACGCCGGCACCTTCAAGCTGTTTGAGTTCTCGGCCAAGGTCGACCCCATCCCGACCATGCTGACCCAGAATCACCGCAACGTGATCGACGGGGTCTTCGGCCAGACCACCGCTTTGCGCAAGAGCCTGCTGAAGCCCTCGGTCACCATCATGGCGGAGAACAACGACGGGCTGTCGGTCAAGTATCTGCGCGGCGACCTGGGGAAGGGCTGTTTCTCCTTCCTCGGCGGCCACGACCCGGCCGACGTCAGCCACATTGTCGGCGAGGGGCCCACCCGCCTGGAACTGCACAAGAACAGCCCCGGCTACCGGCTGATCCTCAACAACATCCTGTTCCCCGCCGCCAAGAAGAAGGAGCGGAAGACCTGAACCCCGCATGATTTCCGCCTTCCTGCCCCTGATCCTGCTGGCCTACGCCACGGTCGAGGCCGAGGCGGCATGGATGCCCGCCCCCTGGACGGCGCTGGTGCTGTGGGTGTGGGGCAGTCTGGTCGCCGTCCAGGTGCTTCTGCCCGAATGGCTGGGCGGCCGTCAGACCGCTGACGGGCCGTCGGTCTCGTTTCTGACCGCGCAGTCGGTCTTCCAGTGGACGGTGGTGGGATGGGTGGTCCTCCTGCAGGTGACGGCCGCGCCGGCGCGCCTGCTGGCCCCCGGCCTGGCCCGCGTCCTGCCGCAGGCCTGGCCGATGCTGGTCTCGACCGCCCTGTTCGTCTGGCTGCACTGGCTGAGCCGGGGGGTCTTTTGCCAGGCGTTCCGACTGCTATTGCATCCCGACCAGACCCCCGCTGAGTTCTTTCGCGCCCGGCTCACCCTGCCGATCCTGTTCTTCCCGCCGATGCTGGCCTGGATGGTGGTGGAGGACCTGTGGCTCGGCGGCGCCTCGTTCCCCGGCATGTCCGACCTGGAGACCTTTGTCCTGGCCCCGCTGTTTTTCGTGGGTTTGTACCTGCTGGCCCCGCACCTGTTCAACTGGGCCTGGCGGGCGGGGCCGATGGGGGACGCCGACCTGCGCGGCCGCATCATCGACCTGGCGGCGCGCGCCGAGACACCGATTTCCGGGGTGCGGGTGTGGGACACCTTCAAGGAGCCGGTGCCCAACGCGGCGGTGGCCGGCCTGTCGGCCCTGTTCCGGTTCGTCTACGTCACCCAGTATCTCCTCGAGCTGTTCCCCCCCCGGGAGATCCTGGCCGTCGTGGCGCACGAGCTGGGGCACCTGCGGCTCGGCCACGTCTGGACCTACCTGATCTTCTCGCTCGATCTGGTCTTCTTTTCGCTCTGGGTGAAGCTCGAGCTGTTCTTCCGCCAGCCCTGGCTGGTGGCGCGCTACCAGAGTCTCGAATCGACCCTCGACCTGGTGGTCTTCCTGGTGGTCTTCCTGTTCCTGTTCACCGCCCTCACCCGCCGCAGTGAACTCGAGGCTGACCGCTTCTCCGCGTCATTCGCGGGAGGGGAGGTATTTGCCGGCACCCTGAGGACCCTGCAGGAGTTCATCTCGCCGCCGCCGGCCTGGACCCCGCGCTGGCTGTTGACCCATCCCGAGTTCGAGGACCGCATCGCCGCCGCCACCGGGTGGCGCGGCGGGGCGGTCCCGCTGGTGGCGAGGGCCCAGCGGATGCGCTGGTTCCTGGCGGCGGTAGGGGTGCTGCTGCTGGTCCTGTCGTGGCCGTCGGCCCGCCAGATCCTGGTGCTGGCGCGGGCGGCGGGGGAGATCGAGGGAGGGCGGATCGAGACGGCGGTGACCGCGCTCAGGGGACTGCCCGCCGCGGCGCAGGAGCACCCGCAGGTGGTGGAACTGCTGGGGCGGGCCGCGGTGCGGCAGGGGCGCTGGCCGCTGGCGCTGTACTATGCGGCGATGCGGGAGTGGGAGAACCTCGGGAGGGTGGGGCCCCCCTTAGAGGTATTTCAACATGCGGCTCCGCCAGAAGTTGCTCTTCACTTCCAGGTCGTGCAGTTTTTGCTACAATCGCTTGACCTCCGAAGAGTTCATGGCGTATCCCTTTTTGATGAGATTCTCGATCATGTCCAGGTTCCGTTCCGTCAGCGTTGAATACTTCTGGATCTGGGACATGACGAAGTTCTCATCCTCGGGAGGATGAATCAAAGGGGTGGGCCGTTCACGGATGTCCGACATGTCTTCCGCTCCTGATTCTCTCGACGTATGGCGAACGTGCTATCGGTTGGCGGCGGCGTTTTGTTTAGTCCTCGGCCTGGCGGGCAGTCTCCTGCCCCTGCAGGCGGCCCCCGCCCAGGTCTCCCGCATGCTCCTGCTGGAAGAGGCCAGCCGGCGGTGGGGCGGCCAGCCCTTCACCGAGGCCGAGGCTCTGCAGTGCGGGCTGTTGGAACCCTACAGCGACGGCAAATACCACCTCGACTGGCCGCTGTCGCGCGGGGCGGCGGCCCGGGTGCTGGCCCGGGTGGTCCGGCGGCTCGATCCCGAGGCCAGCTTCCCGAAGGTGTTCGGCGACGTGACGGCCAGCGCACCCGTGGCACCCGCCCTCGCCGTGGTAGGGCAGGCCTTCCGGCCGGCCGCGGGTGACCGGTTCGTCGCCGATCAGATCTTCTCCCCCGACGATCTGGCCTTCGCCTTCGCCACCCTCGGCCCGCTCCTGCCCGCCTCCCGGTCCCTGCGCCTTCCCCCCGCCGATGCCGACCTGAAGGCCGAAATGCGGATCGGACTGGGCTTTCCCGACCGCTCCGGCGCCCCGCCCCGTTCGTTGCAGGGGGAGGTCCTCGCCTCCGACGTCGCCCGCCTGGCCCGGCTGACCCCCCTGGTGCCAGCCGACCAGCTGGCCCCGCAGAACGCTTTCGACCTGGAGGCGGCCAGCGCGGGGGTGACCGAGATGGAAACCGCCCTCGATTCGTTCGAGGGGACCGTCGGCGAGGTCGTCCTGGCCCGGCCGGCCGACCCGGTCCTGGAGAACGAGGTCCGCGATTTCCTCGGCCAGATGCAGGAAACCCTGCGGCACACCGGCGAGAAGCTCCGGCTGTCGCGGCGCCAACTGCAGGCGGCCCTCCTCGTCGATCCGCCCAGCATGCGGCGGTGCGTGGAACTGCGGTCCCGCATCGATACCGCGTTGTTCCGCCTGGACCGGCTGGCCGAGCAGGTCGACCGGCGCCTGGCGCCCACCCCCCCCACCGGAGGTGACCAATGATTCCTCCCCGCCGGGAGCCCGGGGCGCGTGTCGCGGGACCCCGACCGACCCGTGGTCGGCCCTTTCCCCTTGCCGCCGCGGAGGGCGGTCCGCGACCCCCGTTTCCAGCCTCGCCAGGTGGCTCCGACCCTTCCGGCCGGGGGACCCCTTCCGCTGTCCTTCTCCGGGCTGGCGGTCCAACCCTTCCCGCGCTCCCGCCTGGCCTTCCGGGCCCCGCTGACCGGCACCCCGCGGCGGTGAGAGCCTCGTCGCTGTCCGCCCCGGCCTTCCGGGCCCGCTGGCCTGGCATGAGCCTGCTGGCGGCGGTGCTTCTTCTGCTGTTGGCGGCCGGCGGGGCCGCCGCCCAGGCCCGCAACCCCTTCGCCAGCTATTTTTCGCGTCTGCTCGACGAGACCCGCGCCGAGATCGCCATCGGCCAGCGCCTGGTCAACGACTTCCTGGGCGAGACGGGAGGCGCCTCGCGCACGATCGTTCTGCCCGAGATCGATGCCCTGGTGGCGCGGCTGGCCTCACAGACCGCGCGGCCGGCCCTTCCCTACCGCGTCCTGGTCATCGACAGCGCCGTCCCCGGCGAGATCGCCTTTCCGGGCGGGCCGATCATCCTCACCTCCGGCCGACTGGTCGAATACGAGGGCGGTGGCGAGGAG
>CAZKPI010000002.1:8348-10146 GCA_964554555.1 uncultured bacterium | reverse complement strand
CTTCCTGGTCGCCCGCAACCTCGTCCACGTTGCCCTCCGGCACCCCATGGCGGTGATCAAGAAAGAGGGCCTGTACGCGCCCACCCTCAAGATCCTCAAACAGCCGGAAGGCCGTCGCGACCGGGAGTCGGTCCGGCAGGTCCTGCGCGGCTACATCCGCGCCGCCACCGGCATGGACCAGAAAAAAGCCGACCGCGAGGCGATCCGGCTGTTCCCCGACCCCGCCGCCGGCCGCCAGGCCGGACTGGCCCTCCTGCGGAAACTGGAAAAGGAACTGTGGCCCATCGCCCCCTGGGAATGGTTCGACCTGCCGGGCCGCATCCAGAACCTGGAGGCGCTGACGCCGTGACCACCCCCCGCCGGGCGGCCGCCCGGGCCGGCGACTGACGCCATGCAGCCTGACGTTTTCCCGCAGAACCCCCGCGAACGGCTGTTCGACCCCGATCCGGCCACGAGGCGCATGGCGGTGGCCGCCATCGCGCGCGATCCCCCGCCGCTCGACCGCGAGTTCTTCGAGGAGGCCCTGTTCAACCCCGACACCGCGACCGCCCTGCTGGCCCACGTCGGCCTGCGGGCCCTGTTGCCGAACCCGCCCGCCATCGACCAGACCTGGCGCGACACCTTCTCCGAATCGGTGGAACTGCTGGTCCAGCGCGCCACCTCCGGGCCCGTCCAGCTCCGGGTGGCCGCCCTGCAGGCCCTTGCCTTTGCCCCCGAAGGGCTGTCGGTGCCCCTGGTGGAGCGGATCCTGCTCTCCCTCTCCGAGGCCGCCGCCATGGAGACCGGCATGTGGCGGGAGGCGCCCACCCTGCCCCTGGTCCAGGCCCGGCGATCGCTCGACCTGCCCGAAGGGTTCGCCCTGCTGTTGTCGGCCCTGCCGCTGGGCAAAGAACGGATTTACCTGCTGAAACGGGAACTGGCCCGCAAGGAGATCCACCGGCTCCTGCCGGTGCTGATCGCCCTGCAGATGATGCCCGTGCCCGAGCTGACCGAGCAGATCCTCGCCTGCGTCCGGTCCGGCGAGCCGCGGGTGGCGGTCGAGGCCGCCCGCGCCCTGCTGGCCTGCGGCGGCAAGAAGGTCTACCTGATGATCCTGTCCCTGCTGAAGGAGACGGTGGACCCCCGCAAGAAAGCGGGCCTTCTGCCCCTCGCCGGGCAGACCGGGCGGCCCGAGGTCTGGCAGGTTCTGCTCAGCCACCTGCGGCACTCCTCTCCGCTGGTGCGGCGGGCCGCCGTGCTGGCTGTCGCCAACTTCCCCACCGCGGCCACCGAGAAGACCGCCGCCCTCCAGCCCCTGCTGAAGGACAAGGAGGCGGTGGTGGCCTGCGAGGCCTGCCGGTTCCTGTGGCAGATGGGGTCGATGGAGGCCCTCGCCCACCTGGAGGAGCTGTTCAGACAGGGCGACCCGCATCAGCGGTCGACCGCCGCCGAAACGCTGGGCGAACTTCCCGCCGAGACCGCCGTGCCCATCCTGATCGAGGAGTTCAGCCGCGAGCGGCACGGCGACGTCATCCGCCAGGTCATCCTGTCCCTGCGGCGTCTCCTGCCGCGCCTGGCCGGCAGTACCGGGCTGACCGACCGCCTGTTGCCGGTTCTGCGCCGCCTGCTCGGTTCCACCGACCCCTTTGCCCGCAGTCAGGCGGCGGTGCTCGCCGGCATCCTGGGCGCCCCTGCCGAGGACCTCCTGCTGGCCGCGCTCGAGAAGCCCGAACACCCCCACGTGCTGGCCTCGCTGTTGGCCGGGCTGGGAAGCATCGGCCACGGCCGCCTGCTGGTGCTGGCCCGGTTCCACGACCAT
>CAZKPI010000002.1:286-8338 GCA_964554555.1 uncultured bacterium | reverse complement strand
GGGTCCGGTCGAACCTGATGAACGCCCTGCTGTCGGCCGGCCCCGGGGCCATTCCCTACCTGACCACCGGTCTGAAGGACCCCTCGCCGCGCGTGCGCGCCGCCGCCGCCCACAGCCTGTTCCTGCTGGGACAGCTCGAGGTCGTGCCGGTGCTCAACCGCATGCTGTTGGTTCCCTCGCCGGTCTCGGTGCTCGCCGCCAGCCACGCCCTGGGCAGGCTGATGCGGGTGCGGATCCCGGTCCTGAAGCAGGACCACCCGCTTCCCCTTTCCCTCAGCCGGAAGGGCCGCCGCCGGCCGGCCGCCGGCCCCGAGGGGGACGGCCCCCAGCTCCTGCGCGCGCCCGAACTGCCCAGAGTCTTCGAGGAACTGGCCATCGCCCGCGGGGATCCCGCCAAGACCCTCTGGATCCTCGAGAACCAGCACAAGAGTCACCCGGCCTCGCCGGCCATCCGGCGCATGCTGGCCTCGACCCTGGCCGTGCAGGGGAAGTCGGAGCCCGCCCTGGCGTTGCTCGAAACCTGCCTGCGCGACCACCCCGGCGTGCTGGCCGACCTGCTCGACGCCTACCGGCTGTCGCTGATGGTGGGCGACCTGCCCCGGGCCGAGGCGTTCGGCCGCAAGGCCCGCGAGATCTACCAGCGCATCCTGGCCGCCTGCACCGAGCTGTGCCAGACCCTGCGCGGGCCCGGTGCCGAAGCCATGCTCGAGCGACTGCACACGCTCAGCTCGCCGAGCATGAACATCTACGCGGCGATGATCCAGCTCAAGGCCCTGCAGGGTGACGCCGAGACGGTGCTCGACCTGCTGGCCGAACTCCTGCTGGCCCGCCCAACCAACGGGGTCGTGGCCCAGAAACTGGCCAACCTTCTGCCGGAGGCGCTGTCCGACCTGCGGCAGGCTCTGCTGACCTACGCGCAGAACCTTCCCCTCCCTGGCCAGCCCAGCGCCCCCTCCTCGTCTGACTGACCCGCCGGACGCGAAAAGGGCGATGGTCGCCCATCGCCCTTCGCGGACCGGGAGTCCGGTCGCTGCTGCTGTTCTTCAGTAGTTGTCGGATACCGGGATGAGGGTGGAGGGGACACTGCCGGCGGGGGGATTCAGGTTCTGGCCCTGGCCCCAGCCGGTGATGGTGATGCGGGGGAAATAGGAGACCGGGACGACGGTGACGGGGTAGGAAACGGTGATGGTCGGGACCGAGCCGGTGGGCTGGGAATACTGGATCTGGGTGCCGCCGTGGCCGGTGGTGGTGAC
Source organism: uncultured bacterium (assembly GCA_964554555.1). Taxonomy (GTDB): domain Bacteria; phylum Muiribacteriota; class Ozemobacteria; order Ozemobacterales; family Ozemobacteraceae; genus Ozemobacter. The sequence continues at coordinate 7,085 of CAZKPI010000002.1, read as the reverse complement.
GGTGGGGCCATAGCCGCCGTTGTTGAGGCCATTTCCGACCTGGTTGAGGATGATCGAGCGCATCATCGCGCTCAGCTGGGCGATCATCATGCGGACGGTCATTTCGTCGTTCATCACCAGGTGGAACTTGATGCGGCTGAGGCGGCTGTCGATCTCGGAGAGCAGAGGCAGGTAGGCCGGGTGCATCCGGGCGCGCGACAGGGCGGATTTGGCGCTGTTGAGATAGCCGATCGACATCAGATCGTTGGTGTAATGGTTGTTGGCCCGCAACGACATCTGGCACATCTCGAGGTCGCCGAGGACGAGGTTGAGCATCATGACCAGGGCCTGGAAGTCGGCCGCCGAAACCGGGCCCTGCCCGTACTGGGCGGGACAACCCTGGGCGGGACAGCCGGTCTGGCCGGGACAGCCCTGGGTGCCGGTGCCGCCGGTCTGCTGGACCGCCGCGCCGCTGGTCGGCTGGGCGTTGTCGTCGCCGGTCGGCGTGCCGGTCATCTGGCCGTTGCCGATGCCGCCGCTCTGGCCGCAGGTGCCGCCGGCCTGGTCGACGGGGGCGGGTTCCATGGGGGGCTGTTCCACGGGTTCGAAGCCGCCCGCAAAACCGGGGACGGTCAGACAACACAGCATCAGGCCGATAATCAGGATCCGGGTGGCGTTCATGTGGTGCTCCTCTTTTCGTCGTTCATGTTGAAACGACCATCGAAGCAAAAAGCGTGCCGGTGGCGGGCCGCTTGTTCAGGGCATTCTCACCGCGGCCTGCCGGAAAACGGGCGGCTTTCCCGCCCGGAATTCGGCACCCGGCCGGTCCGGGGCCGGCCATCGCCCTTCCGTCGGCCGTTGCCAGACGCGTGTGGGGGTGCTAGACTGCATAATGCCATGTGCCGATTTGGCCTGGGCCTGCGACGCCCAGGGACGGTTCACTTTCCTGGCACCGGCGTGGCAGCAGGTGCTGGGGTGTCGGCCCGAAGAATGGGTCGGGCGCCGTCTTCCAGGATTCCAGCCCCCCCCGCCCCCCGGGCCCGCCCGGACGGCGGCGGTCTGGGGGTTCGAAGCAACCCTCCCCGCCAAGGATGGGGGCGCCGTCTTCCTGATGATGTGCGCGGTTCCCCGGTTCGATGACCAGGGGACCCTGCTGGGAGCCGACGGGACCGCCATCGACCTGACCGCCCGGCACCGTGAGGTGCAAGCCCTGCGGGAGAGCGAGGCAACCTACCGGTCCCGGGTGGAAATGACCGCCGACTGGCTCTGGGAGGTGGATGCCGAAGGCCGGCACATCTTCTCGAACGACAAGATCCTTTCCCTTCTCGGCTACCGGCGGGAAGAAATCATCGGACAGCCGGTGGGCTTCCTCATGCACCCCGACGATGCGGCGGCGGCCGAAGCCGGGTTCCGGCAACACCTGGAGGCCCGCCAGGGCTGGCGGGGATGGGTTCTGCGCTGGCGCCACAAGGACGGCGGCTACCGGTTCCTGGAGAGCAACGCCGACCCGGTCCTGGATGCCGCCGGGAACATCCGCGGCTTCCGGGGGTCGGACCGCGACGTCACCGAACGATGGAAGGCCGAGAAGATGCTTCGCCTCCAGCAGGACCTGGCGGCGGGGTTGTACTCCTGCCGCGACCTGCGCCAGGGGGCGGAGCTGGTCCTGGCCGCCGGCCTGCAGATGGAAACCATCGACAGCGGCGGGGTCTACCTGGCCGACCCGGCGGACGGGTCGCTCGAACTGATCGTGCACCGGGGCTTGTCCGAGGCGTTCATCTCGACGGTGAGCCGGTTTCCGGGGCAATCCCTGCGGGCCACCCTGGTCCGGGACGGCCAGCCGCGGTATGGGGCCTATCGGGAGATGCCAGGCCTGGCGGGGGCGGCCGGCATGGCCGAAGGGATCCGCGCTCTGGCCGTCATCCCGATCATGAGCGAAGGCCGGCTGATTGCCGTCCTCAACTTGGCCTCCCACACCCACGACGCCATTCCGCCTGAGGTCTGCCGCTCCCTGGAAAGCATGGCCCTGCAGATCGGTGCGACGCTGGTTCGTCTGCGGACCGACGCCGCCCTGCGGGAGAACGAGGAGATCTTCCGGCTGTTCATGGAATACAGCCCGATCTACGTCTTCTTCAAGGACGACCGGATCCGGGCGCTCCGGTTGAGCAGCAATTTCGCCGGTCTGGTGGGCAGACCGGTGGCCGACCAGCTTGGCCGGACGATGGAGGAGCTGTTTCCCGCCGAGTTCGCCCGGAAGATGGTGGCCGACGACCAGCGGGTGCTGGCCGGAGGGAAGGCGGTCACGCTCGAGGAAGAGTTCAACGGAAACGTCTATTCCACCATCAAGTTCCCCATCATCATCGACGGGAAGCCCCGGTATCTGGCGGGGTTCACCATCGACATCACCGCCCAGCGGAAGATGCTCGACAGCCTGCGCCGGGTTGACAAGCTCGACTCGCTGGGCGTCCTGGCGGGGGGCATCGCCCACGATTTCAACAACCTGCTGGGCGGCATCCTCGGCAATATCGAGATGGCCCGCCAATACAGCCCGGCCGGCAGTCCGGCGGCGCGCCACCTGGACCGGGCCCTTGGTGTGTTCGACCGGGCCCGCGACCTGACACGGCAACTGCTCACCTTTTCCAAGGGCGGGGCGCCGCACCGCCAGACCGGCGACCTGGCCGCCGCCGTCCAGGAAAACGCGGCCTTTGTCCTGGCCGGCTCGAACGTCCGGAGCGAGTTTCGCCTGCCGCCTGGGCTCTGGCCCTGTGATTTCGATGCCGGGCAGATCGGACAGGTCATCGACAACATCGTCATCAACGCCCAGCAGGCCATGCCCAATGGGGGCCAGATCGTCATCACGGCGGCCAACGTCATCCTGCAGGCGGAAGACCTGCCCCCCCTGAAGGCCGGCCGCTACGTGCGGATCTCGATCGCCGATGCGGGGATCGGCATCCCGCCGGATCTGGTGGGCCGGATCTTCGATCCCTTCTTCACCACGAAGCAGAAGGGGAGCGGATTGGGGCTGGCCGTCTGCTACTCCATCATGCAGAAGCACGACGGGATGATCTCGGTGGAGTCGACCCCGGGGAAGGGGACGACCTTCCATCTCCATTTTCCGGCCTCGGCGGGCGAGGCGGCCGGCAAACCGCCCGCCCGGTCGGCCGGCCATCGCGGCGGCGGCCGGATCCTCGTGATGGACGACGAGGACTTCCTGCGCGATCTGATGGTCCGGATGATCGGGGGCATGGGGTACCAGGTGATGACGGCGGCCGACGGGGCCGAGGCCCTGCGCCTGTGCGCCGAGGCCCGGGTGACCGGGAAGCCCTTTCGTGCCGCCTTTTTCGATCTGACGGTACCGGGCGGCATGGGCGGCCGGGAGGCGGTCGCCGAACTGCGGGGCGGGGAACCGGCCCTGCCGGTGTTCGCCGTGAGCGGGTATTCGGAAGATCCCGCCATGGCCGCGCCCCGGTCGTTCGGGTTCACCGACAGCATCCGCAAGCCGTTCCGCCTGGACGACCTGGCCGATCTGCTGAACCGGCACCTGCAGGAGGAGCCCGGCTCCTGAGGGGCCCCTCAGTTCCGCATGCTGTGGATGGGAGCGGGGATGCGGCCCCCGCGGCGGACGAACCGCCCGCCCGAGAACCTCGACACATCCATGATCGGGCCCTTCCCGAGCAGGCCGCCGAAGTCGACCACGTCGCCGGCCTTCTTGCCGGGCACGGGAATCAGCCGGCAGGCGGTGGTCTTGTGGTTGATCACGCCGATCGCCATCTCATCGGCGATGATCCCGGCCAGGGTCTCGACCGAGGTGTCGCCGGGAATGGCCACCATGTCGAGGCCCACCGAGCAGACCGCGGTCATCGCCTCGAGTTTCTCGATGGTCAGCGCCCCGGCCTCGACCGCCGCGCACATGCCGGCGTCCTCGGTGACCGGGATGAAGGCCCCGGACAACCCGCCCGCGTAGGTGCAGGCCATCACGCCGCCCTTCTTCACCGCGTCGTTGAGCAGGGCCAGCGCCGCCGTCGTGCCGGGGGCGCCGACCTTCTCCAGGCCCATCAGCTCGAGGATGTCGGCGATCGAGTCGCCCTCGGCGGGCGTCGGGGCCAGCGACAGGTCGATGACCCCGAACGGGATGCCCATCAGGCGGGATGCCTCGCGGCCCACCAGTTCCCCGACCCGGGTGATCTTGAAGCTGGTTTTCTTGATCAGCTCCGACAGCTCGCCGAAATCGAGTTCGCCGGCGTTGGCCAGCGCCGCCCGCACCACGCCCGGGCCGGAGATGCCGACGTGCAGGATCGCCTCGGCCTCGCCGTTGCCGTGGCAGGCCCCCGCCATGAAGGGGTTGTCCTCGGGCTGGTTGGCGAAGACCACCAGCTTGGCGCAGGCCAGCCCGTCGCGGTCGCGCGACCGCTCGGCGGCCTCCTTGATGATCTGGGCCATGCGGTAGACGCCGTCCATGTTGATGCCGGCCGCCGAGGTGGCGACGTTAACACTCGAACAGACGTGCCTGGTGGCGCACAAAGCGTCGGGAATCGAGTTGATCAGCAGTTGGTCGCCCCGCTTGAACCCCTTCTGGATGTGCGCGGTGAACCCGCCCACGAAATCGACGCCCAGCTCGTCGGCGGCCCGGTCGAGCGCCTGGGCCAGGGGCACCAGCGTGTCGCCGTGGCAGGCCCCGCCCACCTGGGCGATCGGGGTCACCGACAGCCGCCGGTTGACGATCGGGATGCCGTATTTCTTCTCGATGTGGCGCGCCGTGGGCAGAAGGTTGCGTCCGACCCGCACCACCTTCTCGTAGATCTTGGTGGCGCACCGGTTGAGATTCTCGTCGGAACAGGAGTTGAGCGAGATACCGAGGGTGATGGTGCGGATGTCGAACGTCTCGACCCCGACCGCGCTGATCAGTTCAATGACTTCATCGAGGGAAAACGGGTTCGTCATGGCGAGGTCAGGCTCAGACGCGGTGCATGAATTTGAAGACGTCTTCGTGCTGGGCGAAGATGCGTACCTTCATCTCGTCGGCCCCTTTCTGCAGGCGGGCCTGGAACTCCTCGAACGTGCAGTTGGCCTGCGAGAAATCGGTGATCAGCATCAGGGCGAACAGGTCCTGCATCACTTACTGGCTGATGTCATCGACGTTCACCTGCGCGTCGGCCACGATGCGGGTGACCCCCGCCAGGATGCCGGGCTTGTTGGCCCCCAACACCGTGATGACCACGCGCTCCCGTTGTTCGCTCACTGGTTCCCTCCCCATTGGGGCGCCATCCGGTCGGGGTCGGTCAGCTGGTCCAGGAGCGAGTTGGCCTCCAAAAACCGCAGAACCCCTTCGATGTCGCCCACATCGGCGATGCGTTCGTGCGTGTCGCACCCGATGGTCAGGGGCAGGCCGGTCAGCAGACCCGCCTTCCGCCGCGCCCAGGGCCAGGCGTTCCGGGTACCCCCCGGCAGTTCGAGGGCGGCACCGCACTCGCGCACTATAGCAAAAGCCCGGTCGATCGGTAAAGTTTCTTCCCACCGGTCGGGGTCGGGATGGGCGAGGATGACGGGAATGCGGCACCAGGCGCGGATCTCGGGCAGTCGTTCGAAGGGCAGGCCGCCCTTGTCAGCCTCGCCGACGTACTCCAGCAGAAGGTAGTCGAGCTGGTTCAGCTGTTCCCAGGGCAGACCGGACAGCTCGGCCCCGACCCGTTCCAGGCAGGAGTCGAGCTCCAGGCCGCACCAGACCCGCAGGTCGTCGAAACCCATCGACCGGATCTCCCTGGCCACCCGCAGATACTGCGGCAGGATGGTCTCCGCCCAGGAGGCCAGGCTCCCGGCCCGGAAGACCTTCCGGGTGAACGCGTGGTCGCTCAGGCCGAGCGCCGTCAGGCCTGCCGCCATCGCTTCCTCGATGAGGCGGGCGGGGGGGAACCGGCCGTCCGAGAAGACGGTGTGGTTGTGCAGGTTCTGGCGGAGGTGGCGGCGCATCGTCTCAGCGGTTGGTCCGGACGCCGCGCACGAACCGGCAGGCCCGCTCGGGGGGGTGGAGGATGCCGTCGATGCGGCCGGGCAGGCTGGCGATGAAGTAGGTTCGCAGGTGGCGGCCCCAGAACAGGAGGCCGAGCTGTCCCGGACCCACGGTGAGCGAGCCGTGGTCGGGGGTGATGGGCGTCTGGGAGAGCTGGTAGGGGATCTCGCGGCCGGGGCTGAAGGCGAGGACCGGCTGGTGGGCGCCGGGCAGGGCTTGCCCGTTCCGCAGGATCTCGGTGCCCCTGCGGGAAAGGACATCGCCCTCGAGACCCAGCACCCGGTCGAGCGAGAACTGGTCGAGCATCACCAGGTCGCCGCGCTCGAGGTCGCCGGGCCGGACGGGATTCACTTCGAGGATGTCGCCTCCCTGGAGGATGGGTTTGAAATAGTTGGCCGCGTAGCCGGTCAGGCGGACGCCGCGCACGTCGAGCTGGTACTCGCGCCCGTAGATGGCCCGGCCCAGCAGGTTGAGCTGGACGAACAGGATGATGATGATGAGCCCGGAGACGAGGCGGGGCGACCAGCCCGGCTGGTCGGGGAACTTCTGGCGGGCGGCGTACATCACGTGGGCATGGCAGAGGCCCAGCATCAACCCGAACCAGAACAGGTGCCAGGTGGTGTCGGGGCGGGTGGGTTCCATCGCCAGGGCCACCAGCATCCAGAGCATGAGGGCCGCCCCCGCCATGATCAGCAGGCCGGCCCAGTACAGCCCGAGGGCGAAGTGGCCGAGCCCGGGCACCAGAACGCTCAGCCAGACCTCGCCGTGGGGCAGGCGGCGGAGGGGAAGGGGAAGGCGCTGGCGCACCCGTTCCGC
>CAZKPI010000002.1:0-276 GCA_964554555.1 uncultured bacterium | reverse complement strand
GATCCCTCCGACGGCCGGGAAGGCCTGACCCTGGCCGCGGGCCTCCTGTTCGGCGCGCCGGGCCCGGAGCAGAGCTTCCTGCTGGGCGTCGCGGTCGCGGGCGCGGGGCGGCTCGACGACGGCGGGCCGGGCCCCGCGCAGTGACGCCTGGCAGAACGGACAGCGGGCCGGCTGGCCCGGGACTTCCTGAAGGCAGGATGGGCAATTCATGCGGGGCGCCTCCGGAGGGGGGACAGGCGGGCGGGGCCGGACCATGCCGGCGCGGGTCGGGCGGGA
>CAZKPI010000001.1:41344-46884 GCA_964554555.1 uncultured bacterium | reverse complement strand
GTAGCGATAAAGAAAGGCCTGGAACGAGGCCAGCAGCCGCCTGAACCTCCTCCCGCCTTCCCGCCGGGCCCGGGCTTTCCACCCCGCCACCCCTCCCCGCCATGTCCCGAGCGACGGCCTCCCCGCGAGGCCTCGCTTCGTCTTGGGGAACCCCGCCGGGCGCCAGCACCGGCGGCCGGCCCCGCCGCGGCGACCCCCTTCCGAAAGGTGTGACCCATGTTTGATTGGCTGATCCGGGCTTTCCGCTACTTCTTCCCCGACTTCAACTCGCGTGAGATCGAGCGGCTCAGCCGCACCCTCGCTGACATCAACGACCGGGCCGAGTTCTACCGCCAGATGTCCGACGACGAACTGCGCGGCATGACCAAAAAGTTCCGCGCCCGCCTGTTCGACGGCGAAACCCTCGACGACATCGCCGTCGATGCCTTCGCCGCCGTGCGCGAGGCCTCCACCCGCGTGCTGGGCATGCGGCACTTCGACGTCCAGATCCTCGGCGGCCTGGCCTTGCACGAGGGCCGCATCGTCGAGATGAAGACCGGGGAAGGCAAGACCCTCGTTGCCACTCTGCCCGTCTACCTCAACGCCCTCGAGCTGAATCCCGCCTGGGTCGAACTGGCCCGCGAGAAGGGTGTTTCCGAGTTCGTCCCCCTCATCGACAGCGACGGGCTCACCGTCCCGGTCGGCCGGGGCGCTGTTCTGGTCACCGTCAACGACTACCTGGCCCGCCGCGACTCGGAGTGGATGGGCAAGATCTACCGGTTCCTCGGCATGACCGTCGGCCTCAACGTCCATGGCATGGACGCGGAGGAGAAGCGCGCCGCCTACGCCTCCGACATCACGTACGGCACGAACAACGAATTCGGCTTCGACTACCTGCGCGACAACCTTGCCCATCACGTCTCTGAGTGCACCCAGCGGCCCGAGTTCAACTACGCCATCGTCGACGAGGTCGACTCGATCCTCATCGACGAGGCCCGCACCCCGCTGATCATCAGCGGCCCCGCCGAGAAGGCGACCGGCACCTACTACATCTTCGCCAAGCTGGCCCGCGACGTCCTGCAGAAAGACCGCGACTACATCGTCGACGAAAAGCACCACGGCATCTCCGTCACCGAGGAGGGCATCTCCCGGGTCGAGCAGGCCATCAATGTGCCCAACCTCTACGACAACAAGAACATGGACCTCGTCCATTTCCTGCAGAATGCCCTCAAGGCCAAGCACTTCTTCCACCTCGACAAGGAATACATCGTGCGCGACCGCGAGGACGGCCGCGGCAAGGAAGTCGTCATCGTCGATGAGTTCACTGGCCGCCTGATGTTCGGCCGGCGCTACTCCGACGGCCTCCACCAGGCTATTGAGGCCAAGGAGGGGGTCACCATCCAGCAGGAGAACCAGACCCTCGCCTCGATCACCTTCCAGAACTACTTCCGCATGTACCGCAAGCTGGCGGGCATGACCGGTACCGCCGAGACCGAGGCGAAGGAGTTCATGGAGATCTACAAGTGCGAGGTCGTGGTCATCCCGCCCAACAAGCCCTGCATCCGCCAGGACCACCCCGACGTCATCTACAAGACGGCCGAAGAGAAGTTCGAGGCCATCGTCGAGCACATCCTCGAGATCAACCAGCGCAAACAGCCGGTGCTGGTCGGCACCATCTCGATCGAGAAGAGCGAACTGATCGCCGCCATGCTCAAGAAGCGCAACGTGCCCTGCCAGGTGCTCAATGCCAAGTACCATGAGAAGGAGGCTGAGATCGTGGCCCAGGCCGGTCGCGAAGGCGCCATCACCATCGCCACCAACATGGCCGGCCGCGGTACCGACATCCTGCTTGGCGGCAACCCCGAGATGCTGGCCTTCCAGGAAACCGGCAAGCGTGAGGGCGAAGAGTTTGCCGCCGCCCTGCAGAAATATCGCGAGCAGTGCGCCGCCGAAAAGGAACGGGTCATTCAGAGCGGGGGTCTGTTCATCCTCGGCACCGAGCGGCACGAGGCGCGCCGCATCGACAACCAGCTCCGCGGTCGGGCCGGCCGCCAGGGCGATCCCGGCGAAAGCCAGTTCTACCTGTCCCTGGAAGACGACCTGATGCGGCTGTTCGGTTCCTCCAACATCGCCGGCTGGATGGAGAAGCTCGGCTGGGAGCGCGGCGAGCCGATCATCCACCCCTGGATCACCAAGTCGATCGAGAATGCCCAGCGCCGTGTCGAGAGCCACCACTTCGAGGTTCGCAAGCACGTGCTGAAATACGACGACGTGATGAACGACCAGCGCTCCACCATTTACCGCGAGCGCCGCAAGGCCCTCGAGGAGGTCGACATCCACGAGGACATCCTGAACATGGCCGACGAGGTCATCGAGGGCATCCTCGAGCGGGTCCTGAACCCCGACATGGACCCCGAAGACTGGGACTACACCAGCCTGCGCGAGCAACTGCTGAAGATCTTCCCCATCGACCTGACGGCCGACGAGATGCGGAAGCTGTCGCGCGAGGAGCTGTCCGAGGCCCTGACAAAAAATGTCGCCGGCAAGCTCGAGGCCAAACGGGCGGAAGTCGGGCCCGACGACTTCAAGGAGTTCGAGAAATACATCCTTCTGCAGATCGTCGACACCAAGTGGAAGGAACACCTCCACAACATGGATCAACTGCACGACGGCATCCACCTGCGGTCGTGGGGCCAGCGCGACCCGCTCGTCGAGTACAAGATGGAAGGGTCGGCCATGTTCCAGGACATGATCGAAGGGGTCAAGGAGGACGTCCTCTACTACCTCTTCCGCGTCCAGTTCTCACGCGCCGAGCAGAAGCAGGAGACCGAGAGAAAACAGCAGGAGATGTACCTCAACCGCGGCGACGAGACCGAGCAGAAGAAGGCCCCCAAGCGGGCCGCCGAGAAGATCGGCCGCAACGACCCCTGCCCCTGCGGCAGCGGCAAGAAGTACAAGAAGTGCTGCGGCCTCGGCGCCGGCGACTGACCCTCAGGACATTTCGTCGCCCGGAAGGGTGATTTCCATGCCGGGTTGGTCGTCCTCGGCCTCCCAGTCGAGCATCCGGATCGTGGCGGGCCGGCCATCGACGGTCACCCGCAGGTCAGACCGGCAGTCGCACCCGTCGATCCCGCACAGGATCTCGAACCACTGGCGGATTTTTCGCCCCTCGAACCGGACGAATTCCCGGTTGGTCGTGAAGGTGCGGACCTCCACGGTGGTGGAATGGAAGGTGTTTTCCAATCGGATGATCATCCGCGGCATGATACCATGCCGTTGCCGATGGCCTTGGTCAGGCGGGCGGCCGTGCCTGTGACCGTCGGCGAACGTGCGCCACAGGTCCAGGGCGAGGCGGCGATGGCCGGCCACCCGGGGAGCGCTGGGCGGCCCGCGGGCGGCCTTCCCCGTGGGATCTTCGCCGGTCGCCGGCGTCACGCCTGAACGGATGGCCCGCGGGCTGGTTCCGGAAGGTCAGCGGGAAAGGGCTCCGTGCACGGTACAGCGGATCTCGCAGGGGCCCTGGGCCTGTGGGGTGGCCGAGTAGGTGCCGCCGTCGGGGCATTTCGGCTCGCTGGGAAGGATGTTCGTCTCCTTCAGGGCCCCAAAATCGAGGCAGGTCGGCTTCTTCCCGGTGTCCATCTCGTACATCTCGAGGGCGCCCATGATGACCCGCATGTTGGCCTGGCAGGCCTTGGCACGGGCGTTGTCGCGGGCCTTGCGGAAGTTGGGAATGGCGATGGCGGCGAGGATGCCGGTGGCGGCGGGCAGGATGACCGCGCTGTTGCCGGGCATGGCTGGCGCGGTTACGCCCACCCATGGGCCGTCGGCGTAGGACTGGATTCCCGCCACGAACTCGCGGACCGCCTTCACCTGGGCCTTCTTGTCCTCGGGCAGGTTCTGGGCCTGGTCGTAGATGCCCTTGTCGATGAGGGGCTTGAAGATGCCCAACTGCTGGTCGAGCAGGCTCTTCAGGTCGGTGAGCACGGTTCCCGGGTCGAAAGCCGCCGCGAGCCGGCATTCCTGCCTGCCCAAAACCAGCCTGACCCTTTGCAGGGCCGGCAGGAGCTTTTTCAGGGGGTTCTTCTCTTCGACCTCGACGGTCTTCAGGTCAGCCATCGAGCCGTGGACACTGCACCGGATCACCCCGTCCCTGGTCAGGTCACCCTCACTGGCATAGGAACCCCCGGCCGGGCACGCAGGCTGGTCTTTGAGGTAGTTTCCCTCGAGCAGTGGCTTGATCTGCAGGCTGTTCAGCATGGCGGGGTGGTCGAGGTTGTACATCTCGGTGGCGGCCAGCAGAATCCGCAGGTTGGTGGCACAGGCGGCGGTTGCGGCATTCCCCGCGGCCCCGCGGATGCGGGCCACGATCGGCTTCGCCGCGGCCTCGAGCAGAAGGTCACTGCGGGGGTCGCGGGCGGCGGCGAGGAAATCCTGCCAGAAGGCATCGACGGTCCCGCTCCGTTCGTCGCGCAGAGCGTTCAGGAGGATCCCCGTGGGGGAAATTTGCAGGGTGATGAACGCCCCCGGCCGGTCGGGCCAGGGGAACTTCCAGGTCACATCCTGGTCTGCGGCCGTTTCGGGAGGGGGGAAGGCGGCGGGGAGGTTCTTCTTGAGAAACTCCACGAATTTCCCTGGTTGCACGTCGGCCTCGAGGAAAGCGGCGGCCCCGTCCTTGGCATCAACCGCGATCCACAGCCCGCCGGTGGGGCGCAGGAGACCCTGGGTGTCGAAATCGAGGGCGGCCCGAATCAGGGGATCCAGTTCCAGCGGAGGAAGGTTGCCGGAAGATGAGGCGGGGGAGGAATTCTGCACACTGCCATGGACCGAGCAGACGACTTCGCCGCCCTTGGCCGGGTCGCCATCGACGGAATACCTGCCGCCGTTGGGGCAGGCGGGGACGCTTCGGATATACTTTTTCTCCTGGAGCAGTCCGAGGTCGAGCGGATCGGCAGGGAAGGCCTGCTGATGGTCCATGTTGTACATTTCCATGGCGGCGGCAATCATGCGGAGGTTGGCTTTACAGCCGTCCATCTGCGCCTTGGCCCGTCCCGATGAGAAGTTGCTGAAGGCGGTCTGCAGTACCGCTTCAAAGTCCTTCTTCATGGCCGCGCCTTCGGGCGTGAGGAGGGTCTTCAGCGTGCCGAGAAGCTGACGGTAGGCCTCCCCCACGTTCATCCAGGCGAGGGCGACCCGCTCGCCCCCGATAATCCTGGGCGGCTCGGCCGCCCAGATCCCTCCTGGGCCCGCGAACCACAGCAGACAGGCCAGGAGCAGTCGGGCGGGAAGGGAAGAGAAACCGGGGATCCGAACCATGAGAAACCTCCTTGGACGGATGCGCTCTATCTCCCACGAGGATATCATACCCATGGGGTCATCGGTGCCTGGGAAATGTGATCAGGGTTTGATGCGGCGGTCGGCCAAGGTCTGATGGAACGAAGCCTTCCCACTCCCGCCCATGGCTGTTTCAGCGGCTATTCTGGGCCGTGAGACCGGCCTTTGTCCCCGCTGAGGCGGCATGCCTGAACTGGTTTTCGCCGGAACCCTTTCGATTGGTCACCTCC
>CAZKPI010000001.1:38360-41334 GCA_964554555.1 uncultured bacterium | reverse complement strand
TGGAAGGAGGGCCGGGGGGTATGGTAGGATTTGAATCTCATTAGATTCATTTCCAACGGGGGCAGGTCCTTAGCGGTTTGCCCGGAATTCCCCCGCCAGAGGAGACCAGAGAACTTGGGTGTTGCTGTGGAACGCGAGCCACGCATGCGGCGGGTCGATGATAGTGAGAAGACCAGCGTGGCAACAACAGTTCCCGGTCAGACCTCTTCCTTGCAGGGAGTTCCGAGGATCGATGACCGAGCGGATCGAGAGGTCATGGAGGAAGTACGGGCCGGGGTCACCACCCGGTTCTCTGGCCTGACTGAACGGCATGGCCGTCATTGTGTCCAGTTTTTCCTGTTTCGCTGTCGGTGCCCGCTCGATATTGCGCAGGACCTCACCCAGGAAGTTTTCATCCGGGTTTTCCGAAGTTCCCAGACCTATGATGGGACGCGGCCCTTCCGGCCCTGGTTGATGGCCATCTGCCGCAACGTGGCGGCGGATTTCCAGAAGTCTGAGAAAGCCCGACGGATAAAAACCGAGACCTGGATTCCCCCGATTCCAACGGGAACGGAACAACGGGTGGTGGCGGCGGTGACCGTCCAGCAGGCTGTGGCACAGCTTCCGGAGCGGCAAAGCGAAATTGTCGTCATGCACTACTTCTGGGATCTCCCCATCAAGGAGATTGCAGAGGTTCTGGGAATCCAGGAGGGTACCGTCAAGAGCACCCTCTTCCAGGCGCGCCAGCGACTCCTTGAATTGCTGGGAGACCCCGAGCCAAAGTCAAAGTAGGTGGCCGGAAGCTGGGTCGCCTTCTGAAGAGGATATCTCGGGTGAGGTCCCGATCCTTGGTCTCCCTGGGCTTTTCCGCGAATGGGGAAGGAGCGCGCGGGGACTTCTAGGGATGAGTCTGGCCGAGGAATTCCTTCCCGGCCATGACGAAGTTCCTGATGAACAGGTATCGATCGGGATGGTTGCGCTTCAGGTCCTGCGGATACGCCCAATAATCGCGAACCGATTCGGCGAAATCCTCGCGAGGAGAGGTGTTGCCGTAAGCACTCGGTGAGGGGGGGGAGGGCTGGCCAGACTTCCAAAAGATGGATTTCCACCGTTCGAGAAGTTCAGGGTGGGAGTAATCGTAGGCATGGGCCATTTCATGGACGAGAACCCGCTGAAATTGGGCAGGGTCTTTGATCAGGTCGGTCATGTGGATGACGTCCGTGGAGTCGGTCCGGATGTATCCGAGGAAATTGGCGGTTCGGGAAGAGTTTGGTTCCCGGACGATCATCCGGGTGGCTTTGCGAAATTCGGCAGGGAGGGAATCGAAAACGGCCTGGGCGGCATCTTTTTGGGCTGAGGACCACGTGGAACCGCCCTGTTGGGTGAGGGTGATCCCTTGACGCTCGTTGGTCCCGGCGGCAATGGTGCTGGTGGCGGGGTCGGTGCGGGCAGGAGGGTTTGCCGCGGGGGGAGTGGAAGGGCGGCCGCTGGAGTTGGTCCCCCGATCCGGTGATTGACAGATCCGGATGGTGAGTATCCGGATCCACGGGCCGGGAGGAACCGGGAGAGTGACGCGGAGAACGATCGCCAGGAGGTTGTTCAGCTTCATCCAGATGATCGTTCGATCTTGGGATGGCATCCCCCCGTGCGGTTCATGTTCGGGGGGGGTGATTTCAGCGGAGGAACCGGATTCCTGACCATTGGTCTGGTCGGGGGAGACTGCCTCCCCGTTTTCGGCCACGGACCGGATGGGCTTCTGGCCTCCGAATGCCCCGAGCAGGTCGGATGGATCTGCCCAGCCGGCCTGGGCGGTGATCGACAGAATCAGGGATGAGAGGAGAATCTGACTGATCATCTTTCGCATCTTTCGCATGAAATGCTCCTCGTTGGTGGAATCACCCTCGATCAATACTTCCGAAGGGGCAGGAAAAAGGTTCAGCGGTACCGTACTCCGGCGCGCCGAGGCCGAGGATCGCTTTGCCGCCCTGGCCGATTCCAGGCGGATGAAAGCCGTCGATTCTTTCTGACCTAAACCCCCAGGCAAGAAATGCGGTAGACTGGATCGGCCTGGGGGTCCTTCCTCACAGGGGCACCCGGGGCGAATCGTAGGGCAAGAACGAAACGGATTGAAGAACGCGGACGGGGGGGAGCGGCTGAGCTGGCTGTATCCCGATGTGGATCGTCCCCGAGGGATGGTTCTCGGGGTGGTGTTGTTTTCCCTGCTGATTGCAGGGGTGTTTCTTTTCGCCTACCATTTCCGGGTCAGGCACCAGAACCTGCAAGCCCATCGGGAGCAGATCGGCCATGCTGTTGGGATGATGGCCTACAGCGCGGCGGTTCTGATTGCCGATCATCTGGCGGAACCGTCCGGGGAAACCATTGCGGGCCTGTTTCCCAGATTGCTGACCACACCGCCCCCCACGGGGCGTCAAGAGGAGGAGGTGGTCGCTGACCAGGCCAAGGCCATGGAATTGAAGGAGGATGTCGACCGCTTGCTGGCTCAGATAGCGGAGGACCTTCCGGTTCCCCCACGGTGTCGGTCAGTCCAAGTCAGTATCTTGAGAAGGTGGCCCTTGTTCCCGTCGGCCACCCCCCAGGTTTTGCAGGAGGGGCGAGATCCCGTGGAGCAAGCCGGGGTCCTGGCCGTGAAATGCGTGGTGGAAGTGGGGGACATTTCACGGCAGGCGAGTCTCCAGCGCGAATTCCGCGTCCTTGGGCCCCTGCCCGGTCCCATGTCGCGGTTCACCCTGTTCGCTTCCCAGATTCCCGCGCATCATTCGCTCAACTCCATGGGAGTCACCTTCGCCGGAAGCGTCGATCCGTCCTATCTTCATCCTTTTCCACCGGGCAATCAGGTTCGCGGCGAGGCCCCCCTGAAATTGTTCAATGGAAGCGGAACGAACGCGGAAGGTGGCAAGGGGCCCACGGAAGCCGCAGATATCCTGGCCCGGCGGGGATGGGTTTTTCTCGGCCCGGCCCAGGACGGATTTTTCGT
>CAZKPI010000001.1:4177-38350 GCA_964554555.1 uncultured bacterium | reverse complement strand
CTACACTCTTTCCCTACACGACGCTCTTCCCCTGATACGGGAGGGAATTTCCATTTTGCGTTGCCGCCAGATGCCAACAAGGAAGGGAAATCGATCGTGCCCTTGGAAGAGTTGGCGGACCCCACTCATTTTCCGACGACGTGGAAAGGATTGAACCTGCAGATCCTGATTCAACATGTGGGTTTTTTTGTCGATGCCCGGGCCAACCAGCTTTGGGCAGGCCTGCAACCTTCCGATCCCGTCTGGAAGTGCGCTTCCACGTGGTTGTTCCCCTATGGCGACCACCGGAACCCGAGCCGGACCGTCGTGTTCGGGCCGGTTTTGGCGGGTTATCTCAAGGCCTATGCCTTGTCCGATCCCCTTCCGGCCCAGGCCTGGGCCACCCTTTTCCCTCCCGATCCGTATCAGGATGATCTTCCCCTCCTTGCTTCACCCAAGCTCACCTATGGGGACTTCTTCCTGAAAAAAAGCGAGAGTCACCGGCTGGTCTTGCCGAGAAACTACGCTGTGGACCAACCGCAGGTGGGGAAGTCCGAGGGTGTTGCCTTCAATCTGTTCTTTGAGTTCATGGATTATTCCCGGACGAAGAGCATGGGGTATCCGCTCCCTCGTGTGGGGGTTCCGTCTTTTGCCGGGAATGGAGATCCCTATTTCGGTCCTTCCGGTTCTCAAACGCGGTATCAGGACATCCCTGGGCTGGTTTCCCACGAACGGGTGGAGATACGTTTCAAGGCTGGTGGGACCGATCCGGAGGATGTCTATTTCAAGGGAGACTTGGCCCGGGTGTCATTTGATGCCCAACACCCCGGGAACATACCCCTGCGGGTTTCAACGGTTGTCGATCTTTCCGATTGCTCCACCCCCGAAGAGGAAGCCCGAACCTTCCATGAGCTGGTCTTTGCCGATCATCCGGATATGATGCGACCCCGGTTGGGGGGGATGGTTTATCTCATCCGGAGGAAGGGGGCGGGGCGGGAACCTTTGGCGCTTCCGGCAAAGCCTCTCGAGCTAGACCGCCATCTCCTCCTGCTGATCGACCGCGGCGATTTGGTCGTGCCTGCGGCCATCTCCGGGGGAGGGGAAGGGTCCGAACCCGACCATTTGCTGACCCTCGCGGCCCTGGAGGGGAATGTCCGGGTGACCACGGACCAGCCGGTTGCGGCGTATCTGGTGGCCCTCCACCCGTCGGTGGATGGAGCCGGCGGCAGGCTGTTGGGGGGGGGCGGATGTCCATCCTTCCATATTCTGGGAGGGGCGGCCGTCCGCAGTCTGGGGGTCTTTCCCGGCCAGGCCTTGCCGACGACCCAGACCGAGTTTCCCAAAGGCGGAACGATCGAATACAATCCGCGGTTCAACCCCGGTTCTCCTTCCTATGAGGAAAGCCGGGCCTTCCTGGTGAGCCCGGAAGACCGGACTCTCGTGCTGTCGGGAGCGGGCGAGTGATGGGGAGGGCTCGCTTCCGGATCGGGTTGAGTCTGATCGAGATTCTGATGGGAATCATCATCCTTTCATTCCTTCTGTTGCCTCTTGCCCACCTGATGACCGGTTCTCAAAGGGTGGGCAAAGCTTCAGGATACGAAGTCATGGCCGGGCAATATGGGTGGGAAATCCTCTCGCAGGTGCGCCGTCTGAGTCCATTTCTTCCTGCCCTGGCTGCATCGGGGAGGACTTTGAAACTCCTGCTCGAGGATGAGGCGGTGAGCGCTGACCTCCAATGGGTGTCCACGGCTCCCGAACTCAAAGGAATCAGGCTTCCGGGAACCGATCTGGCCTTGTTCGTCTCCCCCCTCGACCCTCACTTCACCACCCGCCGGATCGAGGTCGGGGCTCAGCTTGACGATTCGGGACTGCAAGTTCTCAAGGGGGGAACCATCTGGGGGGTTCGGGTGATCATCGGTTGGCGGCTGAGCCCCCAGGACCCGGTCGAGCACCGGGCGATATTCCGGATGCTGATCAGGGAGGGCTAAGCCCGATGGAAAATTCTTGGAGGGTTCCTCCCAACCTTTTGGGCACGGTTCAGGTAGAATCCTATGGCATGCAATTGGAACCCAACCGCGAGGGCTGGCCTCCAAAGTTTACGGAGTCCCTTCAGGAAGGCAGGAAGCAGGAGTGAGTTGTCCCAGAGTTGGTCAGATGAGAGAACGGCTCCTCACCCAGGACCGCCCTCTCCGGCCCACCCCGGAAGACCGGCAACACGCCCGGGAATGCCCGGAATGCCGGGACTGTCTCGAGCAGGTGGCCCGGCTCGAAGGCCAACTGGGAACCTGGGTGGAGGTCACCCTCGACCTCTTGCCCCCGGTTCCTCCGGTTTCCCTGCCCACCAACACCACCCCGGCTCCTTCTCCGGCCTCGCCCATTCCATGGGTTCCCTGGGCGCCAATCCTGATTGGGGGGGCCGTTCTCGCCATGCTGGGCCTTGGGCTGGCCCTGGGACCCTTCCGGTCACTTCCGTCCTCAGGGGTGGCCTCCAAAACGGTCCAACCTGCATCGGAGCCGGCCACTCCCACCCTCCCGGTGGCCCCTCCGGTGTCTCCCTCCTCCCCTCCCATTGTGGCTCGCCTCCTGGATGGGGCGGTGAGCGCAGGCGGGGCAGATCTCGGCCGGATGGCGGTCATTCCCGCCGGACTGGGAACCCTCCAGGCTGGGCATGCCCGGCTCGCCTTGGGGGAAGCGGTGGTCCTCGAAGCGTGGGAAGGTACCTTCCGGCTTGCCGCTGATGCCGTCCATCTTCTCGCGGGAACCATGCTGGTCCGGATCACCCGCCCCGGGACCGCGTTTCGGCTGGAAACCCCGCAGACAGCCATTGCCGCGATGGGCACGGTTTTCCAGGTGGGGGTTTCCCCAGCCACGGGAACCCTGGTCGAAGTCTTCGAGGGCCGGGTCCGGGTCCTGACCCTCGCCCGTGGTGAGGAACGCCAGGTCGCCGCCGGCGAGCACCTTCTCATCGGCCTTTCCGGCACTCTTGGGCGCCGGCCTGCCGTCCCCCGTCCCCCGGCCGCCGCTCTTGCCACTCCGCCTTCCGCCTCCTTGGACGCCATCGGGGTCGATGGGGCAACGGCCGCGGTCAAGACCTCGCCGGAGCCTGGCCGTCTCGTGAAAACAGCCAGCGCTTCTGCTGGCGGGGAGCCAGAAGAGCCTGGTTCTGCCGAACCTTCCGAACCGTCTGTCGATCCCGGGATGGGCAACCCTCTCGACACCTTGTGGACAGAACCCTCTGACAACGTTCAACCGGCCGAATCTGCCGGATCAGCCCCCTCCGAGGATCCTCCGACCCGTATCCTTCCCGGGCGGCCAGCGACGGTTGGCAGTTCACCTGCCTCCTTGCTCGAGGGATTCCAGTAATGACCGGGGGTGTGAGGCAACCGAGTGGAGCCGGATCCTGCCTTTCCGTCTTCCGGGGGTTTTCCCGTGGGTTTACGCTGGTGGAAGTCCTGGTCAGTCTGGTCTTGGCCGCCTTGCTGTTGATGGGGGTCCAGAAATTGTATTCCAGTCTGGTTCGCAGTTCCGCCCATGGAGTCGATCGGCTCGATGCGATTGCCGCCGCGGCACGTCTTTGGCGGTCCCTCCACCAGGATCTCCTGCGGAGCCAGGCGGTGACCGTGGGGGCCGGCCAGGAGGCGGTTGCCCCAGGCGAGATCGGAGTGTTTCGTCCCGGGGAAGTCGATGCGGGATCGGTTGCCGAATCGGTCTGTTTTCACGGGGAAGCCGCCACGGTCACCTATTCCCTGCGGCGCCAGGGTGAGAGGCTGCGGGTGATCCGGGAGGCGGTGATCGATGGAGTGACCGAATCTCCGTTGGAGTTCGGAGGTGACCGCATCAAGATGTTTCGGGTCTTCCCTTTCTTTCGCGATCAAAGAGTTCACCCCCAGGCCGCGCCTTGCCGGCAGGAGTTTCTCCACATATCGCTGGTTGTGGGGTCGGATGATCCCACCGTTCCCGCCGCGACCTTTCCCTTGTCGGTGGTCCTTCCCACGTCCTCCCGGTCCTCCGTCCGGTGGCAACCGGTGGACCTGCCGTTCGTTCCGCCTTCCCGTTGAACCAGAAATTCCGAAGTCTCAGGAGGAATTGTATGAGAATCACTATTCGAAGCCTCGTTGTGGTCACCGTTCTGATCGGATTGCCCTTGGTTCTTCTGCCGGTCTCCCAAGGGTGGGCCGCCGAGAACTTCGGGGATGCCGCCATCGCCAAACACCAGACTGGATTTTCGGAAACCCTTCGGACCCTGGACAACGCTTCTGACGACCTGTTTGGAAAGCGGGGGGAAAATGCCAACAACCTGAAGGAGATGTACCGCCGGTATGTATATCTGGCCACACTCTTGCAGTTGATGGATTACGACTGGAAAGATCCTGCGAAAAAAGAAGCGGTTCGGAAGGTGAAAGACTCGATGCGAGGAAACCCTCTCGACTTTTCCCGGGGATTCCTGGCCTGGCGGGATCACACGGGAGGAGTCACTTTCAACCGGATCGACTCCAAGAAGAGCCTGGAGGAGGAGATCAAATTCTGGGACAACCAGCTCCCCAGGATGTTTACCAGCTTTGCGAACAATCCGGGTGAATGGACCTTCCTTCCCAATGACTTTTTCAAGGACACTCCGAACATCCTCGACAAGATCGAAGAGATCTCCCCGGGAACCGCTACGGATGTCAAGTCCAAGGTCGATACCATCCTGGCGACGGTGTACAATCCGCCAGAGCCCAGCACCACTTCGGGGGAAACAGGTGGAGCGGTGGTGGTCGCCCCTGCCGCCAATGCCGCCAATACCAACATCCTCAGCGGGATGGGAGGCAAGGGCGTCGTCACCACCCGAAAAGCCACGGACCTGAAAGAGGGCGACGTGCTCGACGGTGGCTACGTGATCACCAAGGTGACGCATGACCAGGAGTCGAAGAAGGTGCACGTCGAGGCCACCAACCGGCGCGGGGATACGAACAAATACGGGTTCGACGAAGATCACGGTGCCCGCATCGATCCGAACGAAGACGCTATCAAGGCGGGCGTCGAGACGCCGGAGCCATCCACCGTTCCTTCGACCGCCCAGGCCCCCTCCACCGCTCAAGTTCCCACCGAAGCGCCCGTTTCCACCCCCTCCGAAGACCAGGAAGAACCAGCGGCCACCGTCCCGCCGGCCTCCACGGAGAGTCCAGGGCCGACCGAGGCGACGATCACCACCTCCGACGCGGACATCCAGGATCTGATCGACCGCCTGACCCCAGAGCAAAAAGCCAAGCTTCTCAAGGGGGAAAGCGTCACCCTCCCCCAGCGGGATCTCCCCCCGGGAACCATCGAACGATTGGTGGCCGCCCTTCGCCAGCAAGGTTCCAACACCACGCCGGCCAAGGTCACCGAGGCCCCCTCCCCGGCTCCGACTCCGGCTCCGACCACATCGACACCCGCGCCGAGCGCGGCGCAATCGGCTTCCCAAAATGGAAACCTGGTCAAGGACCGACGAACCGGCCACTGGTTCTATAATGGAGTGGACCTGGGGACTCCCCAGGTCACGGATAACAAGGCCGGAGTGACCATCCGCAACACCCCGTTCGGGACCATTACCGTGCCGCCGGAGCGGGTTTCCACCCGGTGAGGAGATATCGCTTGCCGTCCGCCCCCTCCCTCGAGTCCGCCAGGGAGGGGGCGGATTTCTGAACCTCATGTTGCCGCGTTCCGGTTTCGATGTACAGACGGCTCTTCAGCGAAACCTGGAGGCCTCGGCCCCCCTGGTGCGGATGGGGGCGATGCTCTCGATCCAAGCCTGCCTGCCTCCCGGTCAGGCCGCCGCCCTGTTTCGTGACCGCCTGACCCGGGAGGAAGATCCCGAGTGTCGGGAGATGCTGGCCCATTTCCTGGGCGGGGAGGTGGACGACCACCTCCCCGCGGATCTGGGAACCCTCGGCGGTCCTGGATGGGGCGCCGGGGCGGAGACCCGCCGGCGGCAATGGCTACAGGAACTTCCCCGCCTGGGGCCGGGGTCGGTCGCCGGGTTCCTCGCGACCCTGCCGAGTGGGGAAGTGGGGGACATCATTGACCAGTCGTTGGCCCTGGACCATCGTCCCGCCGTCCTTGCCCAACTGCTGGCCTATTCACGCCAGCATCGGCCGGCCGCGGAACACCATTCCCGGGTGCAAAAGATCGTCCGGGCAACCACCGCTCTGCCTCTCCTGAGGCTTCTTCCCATCCTTCTGGAAGGCGATGCGGAGCTGGTTGTTCCACAGCTTCCCGCGCTGTTGCGGCATCCTTCCCAACCGGTCCGGGTGTTGACGGTCCGGACGATTTACCGGTTGTTTCCGGAAGAAGCGGTCCGGCTGGTGGGGGAGCTCCTGGCCTCGCCGGAAGAGGCGGTCCGCCTCATGGCGGTCGGTTTGCTCGGGACCTTTCCCCTCTCCCACATGCAAGGCCCTTTGCTGTCGGCCCTGGAGGAAGGCCGGATTCCTCCCTCCGGGGCCCCGATCGTTCTCGAGCTGGTTCGGAACAACCCCGAGCCCTCTCTCCTGGCCGGATTGGCGGAACTCTACTGCCGTCGCGGAGGGGAGATCCCCACGCTCTGGCCCTTGCTCAAGACCCTGGCGGAGTCGATCGTGATGGTGCGACGGGAGGTCGGCACTCCCGGGATGGTGCTTGGCCGGGCTCTGGAGACCGCCCGGCAGCGGTTGACCGGTCTTTTGACGGTCGATATCGTGGCCGAAGTCTTGACGGACCTCTCCGACCCTTCGACGGCAACACCGGTTCCGCTACCCGGATCTGACCCGTCTGAGGGCGGAGTCTGTTCTCGCGGGGGGATGGAGTCCACGGCTGGGGGCCCTCGCGTCGCAGGTTCTGAGGGCGGCCCCGGCGGCGAGGGGCAGTGCGGTCTCTCCCCTTCTCCCGATGGAACCCCCCTCTCGTTGCCGGCCTCTCCCACTCCCGCGGACCTCCTCGCCCTCTTCCGCCGCTTCCCTCAAGGGACCCAGCCCCCCGCCGGGGTTGTTTCCTGGCTGGTGGACCGGCTACAGGATGAGCAACCCAGAGTGGTTTCCATCGCCATCGAGTTGCTGGGGACCTGGGCCCCCCGGCTCCTGTTGCCCCACCTTCCCGTGTTGAGCCTGCATGCCGATCCTCTCGTCATGAATCAGGCCATCCGCCAGTTCCGGAAAGGGGATCCGGCCGGGTTTCTCCGCCGGATCGGGATCTGGATCAGCGGGTGCGGCGACCGGACCACCCGCCGGGCGGCTCTCATTGGATTGGCCCAGATGCCCTTTTCCCAAGCGGCTCCCCTGGTCTGGCAGGTCCTGGAGGGTGCCACCCATTCTGAATTGATCGCCAATTTCGGGAACATCCTGCTGTTGAACCCGGATCGGGAGACGGTGATGCGCCTTCGCCGGCAGGCGCGGCGAGCGTCTTCCCGGCTGCGGCCCCATTTTGAAACCCTGGCCGGGCGGGTTGAGGCCAATCTGGCGGTCATTGGCGCTTCCGGTGACGGTTTCCTGGCCCGCGTCACCCGCCTGTTGTCTCCCGCCCAGGTGACCGATCTTCTGGAGGAAATCCGCTCGGTTCACCTGGGGCCTGAGCAGAGGGAAGGGTGGTTCGACCTGTTCGGGGGAGGGCGCGTTCTGGCCATCGGTCTGATCGTGATCCTGGGAGGCATCGGCGTGTGGTTGGGCCTGCGAGGATGGGCCCCGGGCGGTCTTCGTTCCCGGGACACCCGTGGTGCGGTCCCTGCCCCGTCCCTGCCCCAAGTGGCGGGTACCCCATTCGGCGATGCCAAGCGTCGGGGAACGCTGGTAAGCTACGATGCCAAATCCCGCATCTGGTTCTTCCGGACCCCCGAAGGGGAGACCTTTCCCGTCATGATTCCCCTGTCAGCCAAGGTCCGGGAGGGACAGTCGATCGTCTTGATGGTCCGCGATTCAGGTCGTCGCCTCCAGGGGGTGCCCGTGTCGACAGCGGTTTTGTGGGAGTATTGACCCGCAGGCCAGGCTTGCCATCCCGGTGCAAATCCATTAGCCTGATGGGCGAGGGATCCGTTTGGTCCCTCGGATTTCAGGCTTGGGTGGAGACGGAAGCATGGCCTTTACGGCCGATTTCCTCGAGCATGGTTCGATCGCCATCATCGTCTTCCATGGCTATCTCGATCAGGAAGCCAGCCGGGGCCTGCGTGGGAAGGTGGAAGACCTGCTTGCCAAGGGTGTTCGTGGCTTGGTCTTTGATCTGGCCGATGCACCCCTGGTCAGTTCCGGGGCGATGGGCGACCTGGTGGATCTCGTGTCCAAGACCCTGACCAACCCTTCCCTGGAAATCTGCTTCTGCGGTCTGAGCGAGACGGTCAACACCTGCTTCCAGGCGGTGGGACTGGCTTTGTATGCCTCCGTCGCCGCCGACCGAACGGAAGCCCTCGCCCGGATTGGCACTTAGGGCCGACCGGCTTTCCCCTTTTCCCCCTTCCTCAGCGTTGATTGCCCTTGGGCCATGGGATATCATGGGAAGGGTGGTACCGCGGCCCCTGGGTTTGGCGGGGTTGGATGGGGTGGTACCCCCGGAGAAGGCTCGAAGGGAAACCAGCGGGAATGGAGAAACCTCCAGCAGAGTCGCGAACCGGGGATCTCGGCGAGATCGTCAAGGGGTTGCTCTTCGAACTGGAGGCGGAAACCCCTCTGGCCCGCCTGGGAGCCATCCTGCGACTGCAGGGATTCCTGAGCGTTCCTGAAGTCCGGGACCGTCTCGAGGTCCATGTTCGGCAAGAGACCGACGATGAGTGCCGATTGGTCCTGACCCAGATTCTCGGCGGGGTGCCAACCCGCCGCGATTCTGCCGCACCGCAGGTGACCAGCGGGGCGGCGCACCCGGCGGCGGCAGTCGGAGGGGAGGGGGGCGCTGAGCGGCAAGCCCCTTCCGAAGATGTCACTCCCCAGGCTTGGCTGAGCCGGTTTCGCGCCGCCTCTGAACCCGCCTGGGATCGCCTCCTCGGGACCCTCCGCGGCTATCCGCGGGCGTTTCAGGAATCGTGTCTGAGAGACGGCCTGGTGGGTGAGGAGCGTCCCGCCGCCTGGGGTGCCCTGTTTCGGGCCTCAGGAGAAATCGATCCCGACGGTCATGCCGCGCGGATCCAGGCTTTCCTGCAGAATGCCCCGCCGGCCGTGTTGTTGCGGGCCTATCCCCGACTGCTGGACCTTGATCCCGCGGTGGGATTGCCTTCCTTGCCCCGGTTGCTCCTGCATCGGTCCCTCTCCGTCCGGATCATGGCGGTGCGGACCTTGCAGCGTCTCTATCCCACGGAAAGCCTCCGCTTGCTGAAAGAAATGGCCGCGGCGCCCCGGGAGGAAGTCCGGATGGTGGCGGTCAGCCTGATGCTGGTCTTCCCCTTTCCAGACATAGCTCCCATCCTGCTCATGATGCTGGAAGAAGGGTTGATCCCCGGGCGTGTCCTGGCCATCGTCCTCGACCTGGTTCGCAACAATCCCGATCCCGAATTCCTGGACCGGGTGGC
Source organism: uncultured bacterium (assembly GCA_964554555.1). GTDB lineage: Bacteria > Muiribacteriota > Ozemobacteria > Ozemobacterales > Ozemobacteraceae > Ozemobacter. Next base: position 28,890 of record CAZKPI010000001.1, on the reverse strand, counting down.
GGAGATGTTTTGCCGGCGCGGTGAAGACTTCCCGGAAGGCCGTCCGATCATGAAGGCGGTGGCCGAGTCGATGGCCCTGGTCGGCCTCGAATCTGGCACGCCCGGGGCCATTCTCGGACGGGCCCTGCAGCGGGCGAGGGATCATCTCGCGGGCATGATGGATGGGGCGGCTCTGGTGGCACCGCCGGTGGAAGAAGGGCCGGCCGGGCCAACCCTTCCCGATCTGCCGGAGCGGGAGTCCATGCCCCCCTCGAAACCTTCGGGGGGGGAGGCACCGCCCGTTGATCCATCGCTGGTCGCCCGGGAAAAGGTTCCCCCGCCTGCCGCGGGTACTGGTCCCCGGCCTGATCTGGCATCCCAGGTTTCCGGGAAGACTGTCGTCCCTGAAGTGCCCGCCACCGACGGCAAGGCGGGGGACCGGGTGGAAACCGATCCGGCCGCCGAGTTCCTGAAGCGGCTGGCGGCCGGGGCGGGTGCCCTGGATCTGGTGGCCGTTCTGCCGCCCCAGCCCCGTCCTGATCTGTTGAATGCCCTCGCTGTCTGGATGGAAAAGACCCGTTCACGTGACTCACGCTTGTTGTTGTGGGTGGAAAAGGCCCTCGAAAGCGCTGAGACCGCGGTGATTATTCCGGCCATGGAACTTCTGTCCCGCTTCGGTTCCCGGATCCTGGTTCCTCATCTCGCCACGCTCTGCTTCCACGACCAGCCCCTGGTGGTCAACCAGGCCATTCGGCATTTCCGGAGACTCGACGAGGCCGCTTTCTTGCAACGGATCAACGTCTGGATCGACGATGCCAGGGATCCGCGAGCGCGGCGAGCCGCTCTGACCGGCCTCTCCCAGATGCGGTTTTCCCGGGCCCGTCCGCTGGTCCTGAAAGCTTTGCAGAAGCTCCACGATCCCGCCCTCCTGGAAGGATTCGGCAACCTTCTGTTGGTCAACCCCGAGGCCGATCTCGTGGTGACCCTGCAGGGATTGGCCGGGCAGGATGGCGGGCCCCGCCGGGAGTTCCTGCAGAAGCTGGCTGACCGGGTGGCCCAGAATCTGCGGGTGATCCGATCCTCGGGGGACCGCGAGGGTCCCCTGGCCCGCTTCCTGTCACGGGAACAGATCGAATTACTGCTGGCCCAGGTCCGGGCCATCCATTTCGAACCCGGCGGAGGGGTGATGAGCCGCCTGCTGGGTGATTCCTACGCCCAGATGTGGCTGGTGGTATTGGGAACAGTCCTGTTCACCGTCTGGATCGTGACGAACGTCCTGCTTCCCGGCAATGCGGCGGGTCCCTCCCGGTCTGGGGGCCCCGCCGCGGGAGGCCGCCCGACCGGTGTTTCGATCAGGCCTGGTCAGGGAGGCCTGGGCGAGGGATTCCAGGAAGGGACCCTGGTGCGGTTCGACCAACGGCACCAATTCTGGCTGTTCCGGACCGATGATCACCACATCTTCCAGGTATCCCTCCCGGCGGGGGTGGCCGGTCGCCCCAATGATCGGGTTGCCATCCGGGTCGAGAAGACCAGCCAGGTCCGTCGCGGCCGGCCGGTCTATACCGTCAAGGAAATGCAAGCCCTCTCAGGTCGTTCCGAGGGGCGAGATCCATGAGCAGACAGGGGTCCTGGCCTGGCCCCGGCAGGAGGAAACGAGATGGCATTCTCACTTTCGGTCCAGCATGAGGGGCAGGTGGTCATTCTGGGATTGCAGGGATACCTCGACCTCGAGGCGGGTAAGCAGGTCCGGGCTCGGGTCGAGGATCTGGTGGGCCAGGGCGCCCGGCGCCTGGTGTTCGACCTGGCCGCCTGTCCCCTGGTCAGTTCGGCCGCCCTGGGCGAGCTGATCGATATCGTGTCGAAGACTTTGTCGATGCCGGATCTCAAATTGTGCTTCTGTGCCGCCGCCAACACGGTGATGGCCTGTTTTTCCTCGGTGGGTTTGACGATGTATGCCCAGGTGACTCCGGATCGGGCCACGGCTGTTCGGCAGGTGATGAACTGACGGTCTGGAGGGGTGACAGGGGATTGGGATGGTCGATCTCGCAGTGAAGGGCGGGGGAGCCCCTGTCTCTTTCTGGGAGCGTCTGCGTCAGGTCAAGGGCGAACTGGTTACGCGGCTGGGGCGGGCCCGGTCCTTGGCCCTGGTGGCTTTGATCCTGATCCTGCTGGGGCTGGTGGGGTTTCTCCCGGGAACCAGCCGGTGGCTCGACCGGGGGGTCTACGACCTTTTCCTGGTCTTGTTATCCCCTCATCAGGCTCCGGACCCGCGGCTCGTCATTGTCGCCATCGACACCGAGGCCCTGGAAACCATCGGCCTGCGATGGCCCTGGCCCCGAGCGGAGTTTGCCCGGCTCCTGGAGGCTATTGCCCAGAATAATCCTCGTGCCATCATCCTCGACATCCTCCTGCAGAACCCCCAGGATGGGGATGGAGGAAAAAACGATCAAGTCCTGGCCGGAACCCTGCGGCGCCTGGGGAAGGTGGGTTTGATCTCGATCATCGAGACCTTCTGGACCGAGCGCGGCCTGGATGTCCGCAACATTCCCTGCCTGGAACTGTTTCGGGACGCCGCCTTCCTGGAAGGGTTCGTCTGGGCGGTGGTCGACAGCGATGGCCTGACCCGTTCCGTCGCCCTGCGCGACGAGCGGCTGGGCAAGGAAAGCTGTGTCCTCCAGCTGGCCAGGCATTTCGGTGTGGCCGTGGATCTGCCGGCCCCTGACGAGGACGGGGTCTCTCAGTGTCTCCTGCCCTTGCCTCGCTGGGGGGGAGGGATTCCGGTTGTCAGCGCCATGGACGTGCTGGAAGAGCGGGTTCCCCCCTCTTTTCTCCAGGATCGGGTGGTGTTCGTGGGGGTCAGTGCGTCGATCCTGCATGACGAGCATCGGATGCCGTTTGGAGTGGTGGCCGGGGTGGAGATTCTGGCGGCCTCGTTCGACGCCCTGCTCAAAGGCTGGGTGGTTCAGCCGCGAACGGGAGCGGGGGGGCGGTTGCTGGCCACCTTGATGGGATGGCTCCTGGGAGCGGGTCTGGTTTTTCGGCCGTGGTCCCACCCCTGGCTTCGCAGTGGAGCCGCTCTGACTGGTCTGATCGTGGCGGGCTGGGCGGCCTTGTGGGCTTGGGGGTGGTACCTGCCCATGGGGGCATTCATCCTGGCCTGGCTGTTTGGCTCCCTGACCGCCGCGATGGTGATCGCCTTTCTCGATCTGGTGCGGGCCCAGATCATGCGGGCAGAAGCCGGCGCCATCGGAGAGATCCAGCGGATGCTGTTTCCGGCCAAGCCCTTCGAACACCCGAAAGGATTCATCTGTGCCGGCCGTTGTCTGCCCTGTGAAGAGGCCGGAGGGGACTACTTCGACTTCTTCCCCCTGGGTGAGGATCGCCTGGTCTTCATGATCGGCGACGTCACGGGACATGGGTTTGGCGCGGCGATGCTGACCACCATCGTCAAAGCCATCGTCAGCCAGTTTCGGCAGGCGGGGGCCCTGCGTCCGGCCGACCTTCTGACCACCCTCAACCAGGTCATCCTTGACGTGGTCAGACGGAAGCGGATGATTACCCTCGTGGTGGGGTCTCTCCAGTTTGCCACCGGGGAGGTTGAACTGGCTTACGGCGGGCACCTCCCCGCCTTTCTCCTGAAACAAACCGGAGAAATCGAAGAAAGGGCCCAGCCCGCATTCCCTGTGGGGTCCTCCCCCTTGTTCCGTCCCAATTCCCTGAGCTTTTCTCTCGACCCGGGTGACCGTCTGGTGTTCTATACTGATGGTTTCGTGGAAGCGGTGAATTGGGAGAATAAACCTTTCGAGTTCAAACGATGGAAAGAGTATTGTGGGACATGGCCGCAGGAACCGTTTGACCACCTCTGGGATCGAACTCTTGGCACCGTCCGGTCGCATACCGAGGGACGGCCCTTTGTGGACGACGTGACCTTGATGATCATCGAACGACGGGCGGTTGTCGCCCAGGAGGGTTGAAGCATGCAGGACTTGGAGGGCCTGAAATGCGTTGGGACCAGGGGCATGCGGCGGCAGGATCGACCCGTTTTCCGGGAGGGCTCCGGCTCCCCGTGGCAGGCGACCGCTCATGAAGAAGCCCCGTGGAAAAAGAGGGCAGTCCTGGTCGGCTTGGCCGTTCTGGTCACCTTCGCCTCCCTGGTGGGGTGCGGCGGGGCCGACGACCCCCCCCTGGCCAAGGTTCGGGAACCGGTGGGAGAAGTCGAAGCCCGTCTCAAGGCCGGGGAGGGGTTCGCCTCGGTGCAAGGGGAGCAACCCTTGAAGGAGGGCGGCGGGGTCCGGACTGGCCGGGCCAGTGGGGCCCGGATCGCGTTTGCCGACGGGAGCGAGGCGGTGGTGAAGGCAGAAGCCTATTTCGAGGTGCATGCCAAAGTTCCGCGCGCCCTCCAGGAAAAGGGTCTGGTGATCTACCGGTTCAACAAACAACAGCAGGAAACCAGGATCAAGACTCCGCATGGGTTGACGGCGGTTTTGGGCACCATGTTCCTGCTGGAGGTCGATGCCGATTCCACCACCCTGGTCGTGGAGGAGGGCAGAGTATCCTTCACTGACCTGATGGGAACGACGGTCGAGGTGGGGGCAGGACAGCGGGTGATCGCCCGCCGCGGGTCCCCTGTGACGCCTCCGGCGGCGGTGGATCCCTTCGAGCGGGAATCCCTGTTCAAGGATGTGCCGTTCGAGAGCCTGAAATTGAACCGTCAATGAGTCGGGGGAATATTCGGCTGAACCTCATGGGTGGTGCTTCCGGTAATCCACTGTGGAGACAAAAACCCGGCCAAACAGGAGGAAAGAAGGACATGGCACGAAGCAGGATTCGGTGGGTGGTGGTACTGGCGGTTTTGATGGTTGGCTGGCTTCTGCCCACAGCATCGACCGGGGAGAAGGCCGCCGTTTCCGACTCGGACCGGGAGGCCAAGAAGCAGGAGTTGATCGACGAGTATGCCAAACTCGAGGATGCCCGGGAAAAAAGACATCACGAGTGCGTCATCAAGATGGCCGAATCGATGCTGGGAAAGATTGATAGCGGCCGTCTCGAAAGCTATGGTCTGGTCTGGGGAAGCCAGGGGCTTCCCGACAAGAGCGAGATCGTGGACGCCCTGATCCATGCCCATGAGTTCTGCGGCCGGTTCGACAAGGCTTTAGCGACCCTGAAGGGATACGCGGGCGAGAGCTGGTATGACAAATGGGGGACTTCCACGCAAGGCAAGGTGAAGACTCTCGAGGACCTTGCCAAAGTCCAGGAGGAATTCTACAAGAAGGGCTCCGGGCCGTTTGCGGCCTTCAAAGAAGCGGTGGAAAAGCAGATCGACCGGGCCGACGATGTTCGCGAAGCCCTGGACAAAGCTGACGAGAAGATGGATGCCGCCGAGGAGGAAATCGAGAAGGCCGAGAAGGCCGAGAAGGAAAAGAAAGAGGGGGACCCGGAGCCCGGAGAGGCCACCAAGGCGGTGACCGAGAACCTGAAGAAGGCGCATGACGGGCTGGAAGAAATCGCCAATGGCCTGGAAAAGGCCGTCAAAACCTTCGAAAAGGCGATCAAGGACCAGAAAACCAAAGCCGGATCGGATTGGACCCAGGACTACAAGTTCGAGAACGACGAGCTGAAGGACTTCCTCTCCGGGAAAGCCGATGATGATGACGAGAAAGACAAGAAGAAGGACAAAGAGGGAGAGGAGAAAAAGGGGAAGGATGACAAAGGGAAAAAGGACGGGAAATCCGGAGATGAGGAGTCAGGAGGACTGACCGGGAAGTTCCAGGAGATCGACCAGCTCTACAAGGATTTCCAGAAGGCCCTGGAAAAGGCACCCGAGTCTGCCAGGAAAGGGGTGAAGGACGATCTTGGCAATCTGTTGCCTCTGGCCGAAAAGTTGGCCGAAAATCTCCGGGACCTGCTGAAGGAGCGCCAGCCGTGGGGGTGTGAAGCGGGCTCCACCTGTGCCGTATGCGGGTCGGGTGCGTCGTCGCCGGATGAGGACGACGCCGATGAGAACGATGACGAGGAAGATGAGGGTGATGAGGCGGCCTCGAAGACCTCGGGAACCCTCGGGGAGGTTTGGAAGGAATTCAAGGAGAAGAACGGAGTTTGGAAGGAACTGGGGTTCGCCCTGCCCAAGGCTGACACCGATGTCGATGCCTGGAAGGCCCTGGGGGAGGCCCTGAAGGAATTCGACCAACCCTTCTCGGCGGACAAGCCCTCCCGGGAGACCGTGATCAAGCGATGGTATGTCTACTTCCCGAAGGGCATGCTGGATTCCCCAGCCGGGGGGAAGTCGAAGGGCGACTACCGGAAAGCCTATGCCTTCCAGCTTCTGAAGAAGAACTCCGCGTTCACAGGGTTCGACCTTCCCGCCGAATACGGGCCCGATTGGCTGGCGATCGCCCGCGAGTTGATGAAGGAAACAGGCGGAACCGACTACACCGTGCCTGATATCACCGAGGACAAGCCCACCCGGGCCACCTTGATCAACATCTGGGATAAACTGTACAAAAAGGGCCTTCCCTCGGAAGGGGATTCTTCCGAACCGGAGGACGAAAAGGACGAGTCGCCATCCCAGGAAACGGGTTCCGACAACAAAGAGGCCACCATTTCCCCGGAATGATCTGAGGGTGAATGCGGGAGCCTGCCGCCCTCCCGCCCAGGGGGGGCGTCGGGTTCCGCGGCCGATGCACGGTCCAAGGAGCGAAGCCATGCCACGAATGACCACGGCCAAACCCTTTTCCTCCCTCGACCCCGACGCCTGGTTCGGGGTAACGAAGGCCGTCTCCTGGGTGCTTATCCTCGTTTTGGTGTTCATGGCCAGGCCGGGGGTCTGGGCCCTCTCACCAGCCGAGATGGAATCCTTCGCGGCCTTGGTCGACCGGTATAACCAGGCTCATTGTCCTCCGGGGATTCCCCTGCGCGGGGAGGCTACCCGGCAGGGACTCCAGCGCCTGGCCGATGCCGGGTTGCTCGAGGAGGGCCGGATCGAGGATCTCCTGGCGGCCCGGATTTCCTTCGATCGCCCCTCCGCCGCCAGGGACCCCGAAACTTCCAGTGGTCTTTCTGCGGCGGATCCCATGGCCGGCCGACCGGGCCTGAATTCAGACCAGGCCTCGGTCCTGAAGGACGTTCTGGATGGGATGAAGACCTTCTGCGATGGACCCTTGCCGCACGCGGGGGCGGCTCCCAAAACTCCCCGCCGGGTCCGCATCCAGAAGAAAAGAGTCCGGTTCCGAACGGCGGAAGGGGCGGTGGAAAGTTTTGAATACTATGCCCCTGAAGTCCAGACCGTTGATTCCCCTCCCCCCTCCGGCACCGGGAATCCCCCTGCCAACCTGACTCTCCCCGCGGCTGATCCAGGAAGCATCCTGGTGGATCGGGGGGGCGATTTGGCCGATCTTTCTGCGGGCACCCCTTTGGAGGTGGGTGCCGATCGCTCGTCGGAAACGGATACCCCTGCTGGAGATCCCGCCGAGGTGTCACAGGGTCCCGTGGTGATCGATTCCACCACCTCCCAGGACCTGGAGGATGCCGAGCGGGCCCGGCAGTCTGCCGGAGCGGCTTCGCGGGTGACGGTGTCTTCGACTGGCGCCGGAGTCACCGTTACGGTGAATGGGAAGCCGGTCACCACCGGTGGACTTTCCGCCGGGGGGGGCGTTTCCATCAACTCCAAAGTGATCATCCAAAACGGCCAGGTCATCGAGAACTCCCAGTCGGTTACGACCAACCCCTGACCGATGCCCCTTCACCCATCCTCTGATCGGGGAAGCAGGACCCGTTTGGGACTCTCGCTGTTCCTGCTGGTCGTCGATCGCTCCAAGTCGAGGCTGGGATTCATCCTGTGGGTCGCGGGATTGGTGTTCCTGCTGTTGGGGGTGTTCATCACCTCCTTCCATGCCATGGTCCGGAGCCAGAACCTTCGTGCCTACCACGAACTGCTGGTGCGGACGGCCGATCATTTGGGCCAGTCAGGTATCGCTCTGATTGCCCGTCGGGTGGGAAGCGATCTCGAGCCCCGCCTCCGGGCAGAAGTGGCCGGCCTCTTCCAGGCCAACGCGCCGGCCACGGTTGTCGTGGGCCCTGCTCTTGCCGGGCAATTCCAGGAGGATCTGAACCGGTATTTCGCCCAGCTCGGCGAATTGCATTACCTGGACGGTTTGACCCCCCGAACCCCCGAATGCACAGGGGTGGAGATCCGTTTTCGGACGATCGCCCCATTGACCCCTGTGCCGGAAATCCAGGTGGCCCGCGATCCGGTGGAGAAGGAAGGGGAAGTGGACATTGTCTGCCTGGTTGAGTACCACGGGGTCGTCCGCCGGGCGGAGGGAACATTTCCCTTCAAGCTGGTGAGCATGGTTCCCGGCCCCTACTGCCGATTCACTCTGTTTGTCCCCTTCACCCCTTGGGATCACGCCTACAACGCGGTGGGGGTGAGGTTCAACGGGGTGGTCGATACCACCTATCAGCATCCGATTCCCCGGCGTCAGACCTTCGGCGGGCCGCTGGTCTTGCGGAACTCGCCCACTCCCGGCCTGCCCAGCCAAAGCCCCGACGATGCCGCCGACCTTCGCACCCGCGGCTGGGTTTTTCTGGGACCTGCTCCCATCGCCGGCCGGCCGCGATCGGGGCCGGTCATCCTGAAGATCCCGAACGGGTACGACCCCCAGACCGGGGGCCAGTTCCATTTCCATCTCCCCCCCATCCGGACCTCTGCAGGCATGAATGACAGTCCTCCCGAAATCATCGAGGACCCGAAAGAGTTCCGGACGGAAGGCTGGGAGCCATACACGCTTGGCGCCAAGCTGTTCGGCTACTTCACCCATTCCCAGTTCGGCAGTCTGAGCCACATGGGAGCGGCGGCCTTCGAAATGTGGCCCGAACTCTGGCCGGAGGGTGTCCGCTGGTCCTCGCGGTGGCGTTTCCTGTGTGCCTCGACCTGGTTGTTCCCCTACGGTCACCAGGCCCACCCCTCTCGGACGCTGATCATCGGCCCGGTTTTGGGGGGACTGCTGAAAGCCTTTTTCGCCCGCGGCGCGGGGCGGGATGGCGCCCGTTGGGGGGGGTTCTTCCGCGGTCCGCAGGCCCAGGAATTCTACGATCCCCGTGCGGATGTGAGCGTGGCGCCGGGGGGGCGGTTTCCCGAAGAGTTCATCAATCAGGCACTGTTTCTCCAGCCTCCCATGCCTGATCCGCTGGCGGGGTATGAAAGCCTCAAGCTGGTGGCCCCCTTCAGCACCTTGCCTGTGTCGGGGGCGGTCCGGGTGTTCCCGGGAATGGCCTTCAACCGCCTGTTCGATTTCATGAACTACACCACGGGCCGGGATCCCAAGAAGCCGTTCCCGACCCTGGAGGGAGCACCCTCGGTCAGCGAGGCGCGGTATGATCAGGATCCCCGTTGTGTTCCCTTCGCGGCTTCCATGCGGTTGGGGGGGGCCGGCGGGGGCATCCCCGGCCTGCATCCTTCCGAGGATGTGCGGATCCTGTTGCCGCCCACGCCCGGGGTGGGGGATGACACCCCGGAGGCCCGCTATTTCCGGGGAAATTTGAAGGATTACCAGGTGACGCGGGACGGAATCCTTCGGCGGATCACCCATATCCTCGATCTGACCGGCCTGCCGGCGGCGGATCTGGAAACCGGGGAAAGCGATCGGCTTCGGGACCGCCTGTTCCGGCCATCCACCGCGGCGGATCCGTGCGGGGTAGGGTGGTGGATTCCACGCCGCACGGGGATTTTCCTGGTTCAGCGTTCGAAGCAGGCGGTAGCGCGGGGGGTGCGGTTGTCTCTCCCGGGGCGCCTTCATCTCGACCGTTCCCTGATCATCGTGGTGGACCACGGCGATCTGGTAGTTCCGGCCAGTATCGGGGCGGGCGGGGCCCCGGTCTCACCTCATCTGTGTTCGCTTCTGGTCCTTGACGGAGATCTCTACCTGGGGCCGGCCGCCGCCGATGTTCAGGCCTACCTGGTCGCTCTCAAGCCCGGGATTGGTGTGGAAGGCGGCGGGTTTGGCCCGGGGGGGGGGCGGTTGCTGGCCCTGTCCCGTCCTCATGCCGCCCCCTTGTCGATCACCGGAGGACTGGCGGTTTGGGAGATGGGTTTGTATCCTAACCAGGACGAGGATCCGCGCTCCTGCGGGACAACGATGGAACACTTCCCCAACGGCGGCATCATCACCTACAACCCCCGCTTCAACCCCAGCGAACCTTCCTATGTCGAGTCCCGACGGGTTGTGCTGGCGGACAAGCCCATCTCCATCACCTTTCGCGGGGGAGGGGGATGACCCCGCCCGAGAAATGCCGTGGCGGCGTTGGGATCCTCAGGCGGCGAGCCTATCGGGCGGTGACCGTGGTCGAGGTGATGGTTGCCCTTTTCCTGCTGGGGCTTGTTCTTGGGCCCCTCGTGGGGATGCTGAGTTCGTCGAACCAGAAAGCCAATGTCTCGATGTACTACCTGCTGGCCATGCACTATGCCGACGAGATGGCCCAACAGCTTCAGCGGCTTGCTCCCCATCTCGATCAACTCCTGGCGGCGGCCCGGGATTCCAACACCGGCCGCATTCCGACCCTGGCCGAAGTGTTGACCGACCCAACCTTCCTGGCGGAACTGCAGGCTCCCGCCTCCACTTTCCGGGTGATCCGGTTCCGGTATGCCGGAAAGCCCCTGGAAGGATTCCTGGCGGTTTCACCCCTGGACGAGCATTTCATTGGCCGCACCATCAAGGTTGAGGCGCTGGCCTCCGATCAGGTCGAACTGCTGGCCGTTCCCCCTGCCCTGAAGATCAATCTCGTCCTGTCCTGGAAGGAAACACCTGATGGCGGGGCAAAGACGGCCGTTTTCCCGATCCTCATGGGCGCCCCATGACCGCAGGAGTCACCGGGTCAGGTCAGGCTCAGAGATTCCCGGGAAGAAGACCCCCGCCGGCCGGGTTCACCTTCCCGGAGATCGTCATCGTCGTCTGCCTGGTGTCGATGGTTCTGTTGACCCTCTTTGCCTTCTTCTCGCACGGGGTCCGTACCACGGTAAAAGGGAAGGATCGGCTTGACTCGATCCGGGCCGTGACCATTCTGTTGGCCCGGATGAAGGAGGACCTGGCCAATTGCACCGCCATCCAGGGAACAGGTCCGCCGCTGATTCTGTATGAGGAAGAAGACCAGCTTCCCGACGAGGCGGTGTTTTCCCCCCAATTGACCTTTCAGACGGGGAAGCGGCGGGTCACCTATCGCCAGGAACAGGCACCCGGGGGTGGAAGCTCCTGGGTTGAGCGAATCGTGGAATCGCCCGAAAGCGGGCGGCAGTCGGAACGGTTTGGCATTCCCCGGATTCGGACGTTCGAACTCTGCCATGCCGTCCGGGCCTTCCGTGCCGGGACGGTCCCCCTGGCGGCCGACCTGGTTTTTCTGAATCTGGTTCTCGATACCAATGATCCGCGGTTCCCCGGCAGTCGACTGAATTTCCGGCATGTTCTGGTGCCCAACCGCCTGCCCGGGACCGACTGGCCCGTCCTGACCTCGCCTCCTCCGTGATACCATGGTAATGATGGCGGAAGATGTCGAGAAGGGTAAACCCTTTCGACCGTTGGACAGTAGAGAGAGATATGACACCTCACCATTCCCGGGCGTTCACCCTGGTCGAAATGATGGTCGGTGCCGCCATCCTGTCCTTCGTGCTTGCCCTGGCCGTGCGGTTTTCCACCACCCTGTTCCATTCCACCGAGCGGCAATTGACCAACCGGCTGGTCTTGCAGATGGAATCCCGGAAAGCGGCCGACCAGATCGTTGAGCATCTTCGTGAAGGGAGCGAAGTGCTTCGGCCGACCCCGGGGGAGACCACCAACTTCCTGGCCTGCACCGATGCGGAGAACAACATCTGCCTGCTGTATCTCGAAGACGACGTGGCCCACTCCAAGTCGACGAAGAAGAAGCTGTACCGGCTGGTTTTCTACACCGACCGCCATCTCGGCCGACATGACCCAACCGCCGAGAAGGTGCTGGCTGATTCGCTCGAGCGCCTGACGTTCACCTGCGTCAGTCCCTTCGGGGTGCTGGTCAATGCAACCGTGGCCAACGCGCACAGCAGTTACCAGTTTCTGACCCATGTGGGCCTGATGAACCTGACCGATGTGGAGTAACGGACGAATGCCTGCGATGGCTCCGAGGGAGCCCGCCAACGCGTGTCGCCGGAAGCGCCGGCCCGGGTATCCCAGCGGCCTGTGCCGGGTCCTGCCGCGTCGGGGTCTGGTCCTTCCCCTGGCCATCCTGGCGGCGGTGGTGGTGGGGTTCATGGTGGTCACCTTCACGGGCCTGAATCGGAGTTATCGTGGACAGGTCGAGCTGGTCAACAAACGGGAAATGACCTTCACCATCGCCTATTCGGCCTATTCGCGGATCCTGGCCCGGATCTACCTCCGGCCCTGGGCCGACCGGTATTTCAAGGACGGGCCCGTCCAGGAGAACGGGGTGCCCCTGTTCGGCGGGGAGTATGATAGTTTCGTGGAGGACTCCGGCAAGGCCCGGCAGGCGGACATCTACATCCGGTCCAGTTTCCTGGGATTTTCCCGACTCTACTTGTGGCGGGTGGCTGTTCGCGATGACATTCTTGATATCGGAAACCGGATCCGGACCCTCTTTTTTGGTTCCTTCGAACCGTACCACATGCCGGTCGGATCGTCCGGGAGCATGCGCACCCGGGTGAACCAGGTGCTGGCCACCCGGGCCGCCAATCGCCCAAAAGCGGCGGACAAGCGGAAGAGGATTGCTGCCGCCGCCAAGGTCCAGGACATCATCGATCTGGTCGGGGCCCGGACTCCCGGGGCCCCGTCCCTGCCCGACCCTCCTGCCCCTCCGCCCCCCGCCGTCCCTGACCCGCCGGATCCACCCTCCGCTCCGCCCGCGGTGGCAAGTCCGCCCACCCCCCCGCCGGCGGTTCCGCCTCCCGCGGGGTTTGTCGATTTGACCACCTTCCCGCCCACGGCCGGAGGAGGGATGGGCGCCGATGGCAAGAATTTCGCCCTGTATTCGGGCGATCCCGCGCTTGGCCCATATTTCCGGATGTCCGAGTCGGACTCGTTTGGGGTCTTTCGCGTTCCCAACAAACATGACGTGAAGCTGACGATGGCTGCCGCCCCGGATGGCAGTGGGGAATCCCAATGCCGGATCAACCTGTCGATCAATGGCACCCCCTACTGGACAGACAAGCTGATCGCCAATACTTCCGCCTTCCAGGATTTCGTCCTTCCGGCGGATGCCTTCGAGGATGGCCAGAAGAACGAGATCCGGATCACCTTTGCGGGAAGCCAGTTTACCGAGCTGAAGGTCAAGCGAGTGGAGATGGAATGACCCGACGAAGGGAGCGCGGCCATGCCCGCCGGGATTGGAGCCAGGGTCTGTCCCTGCTCGAGATCCTGATCGGATTGTTTGTCGTGGCCATGGTGGGGACCATCTTTTCCCGGCTGATGCAATCGACCCGCCGTGAGCTGGCCTTCAGCGCCGAACACTTCACCGCCATCGTCCTGTCCCAGAAGGTGATGCAGGACCTCACCCAGGAGAACCTGATCGATCCCGTGGCAGGATTTCCCATCCTCGGGATCGACCAGGCGGGGTCCACCTCCAGCCGGATCACCGAAGGGGCCTCGGTCTTTTTCTCTTCCCTCGAGGACCGGCGGGAACCCTGGCGGCAGATCGATCCCAGAATTGATGGGGGAATCGATCGCGGGATGATGCCGTTGTTTTTGCAGGTGGCATCCTTTCAGGTAAAGGTCGTGGCCACCAGGGAAGCCCCGCCGGCCGACCCGGGGGAAAACCGCCATCTGTGGCTGGCTGGGGTCGAGTGGTCCTGGCCGGCGAGGACGGGGGCGGGATACTATCGCCTGCCGTGCCTGTTCGCCTCTCCGGTCGGCCCCAAGCAGGTCGATCTGGCCATGAAGCTCGATGAGGGGATCGTCGAGAAGGAGACGTGCCGGGATTTCTTCGAGGATGACACCCGCTCTCTGGCCGACCTCGCCGCCGCCCATGGGGCTGATCCCCAATTGTTGGCGGCCCTCGGCAAAGTGAACTATGTCATGCGGATCTTTCTCGGCACGACCGGCATCGGAGCCCTTCTGAAGGAGATCCAGGCCTTGGAGGCCAAACGGACGGCCATGGGCAAGGAACCGCCCTCCGTTCGACACGCCTACTATGAGGAACTGATGGAGAAATACCTGGAGGTCTCCCGGTATTCCTTCTTCGTGTTGTTCAATCTCGAGCCGCTGGCGATCGAGGCCATTGGGAAATTTGACCAGGATCATCTGGGGCCCGTCCTCTGGCCCCGAAGCTCTCTTGTCGGCCGGGGCATCCGGCAACTGCGAACGGCCCGGGAGAACTTTGTGTCTGGCCTCATCTACGGAAGGGCCACTGGACTGCGCCTCCTCGATCCGGAGATTATTGCCGAGGTCGGGTTGAAGCGGAATTACGAAGACCTGTTCCGTCTCCTGGACCTGTTCCGGGTGTTGGCGGTCATGCAGACCCATCCAAAGGGGATCGCTGAGTACGAGGAGTTCCTCGATGGTCTCCGGGCCCGTTCGGTTGGTCGTGATCCCGCACTGCATCGGTTTCTTTCCCATGAGCGGGACACCCTGGGAAAGGTCCGGGATCTCATTCAGAGGTATCCCACCCTGGAACTGATTTGCCGGGTTCTTGATGAAGACATGGCCAAGATCGAACTGTTCATCAAATCCCGGTGGGGAAGGGGTGGAGCCGCCACCCCGTGAAGTCGGGGGTTGAAACCCCTTCCGCCCCTCTCTCCGATCCGCTCCTGAGGACCATGGCCGGTCATCTTGCTGTCGTCCTGGGGAGACGGCCGGCAGGCACTTTCAGCGGTGCCTGCCGGTCACCAGGGGTGTCTCAGCGGGGTGGGCTGGCGGCCCGCAGGAACCGGACCTGGGCGAGCCTTTCCCCGATCTCGTTGCGCAGGGCGGGCGGGAGGCGGTCATCGGTCAGGACCGCATGGGAAACCTGATCGAGCATCAGGGACTCGACGGCGGGGGACTGGTTGGCGGCCTCGGCCAGGAACGTGTCGATCGTTTCCCGGCCGGCCCGGAGATCGTCGAGGAGGGTTTCGAGGTGGCGTCCCGCGAAGATGGCTGACATCATGGCGGTCCATCGGCTGGATTTGGCGAAGGACAAGGCCCGGTAGGCGGGTTCGGGCAGGAAGGTCATCGGGAGGTAGATGGCCAACCCCTTCGCCTCCTGGTAGGCCCATCCGGTGGTGGCGTTGGCAGTGATCAGGTCACGGCCGGCCGCGCGGAGTCGTTCTCCCGCCGCGATCACCTCGGGCCTGGTGGATACCGAGAGGACCTTGTCGACGAAGTCGAGCAGGTCGATACTCTGCCGGTCGGCGAAGGCGAGGCATCGCCGTCGGGCCAGCAGTACCTCGGAGAAAGCCTTTTGTTGAATGATCGTCTCGGCGAAAGCATCCAGGGCTTGCAAGAAGGCGGGATACCGGGAGGCATCGAGCGCCGATTGGGTCGTGTAAGCACTGCCCTGACTGCCTTGCGAGTAGGAATCGGCGAAGGTTTTCACCCAGAGGCGCGCCAGATCCTCAGGAGAGGTGTCAGGCCGCCAGCGGAGGAGGATCTCGTTGTAGGGAGCACCGCTGCCTGGTTCGGTTTCCTCAGATGCAACGAGGAAGCGGAGCGAGGCCGCGCAGGGATGGACCACCTCCGCCATCTGCATCAGGCAGGCGTCGAAGATTAGCACGTCAAGGGGGCGTTGCAGAAGATTGGCGATGTGACGAACGGCCTGACCCATTCCCTCGGTGGTGATGTGGGTGCCATTCGTCTCGTCATAGGAAATTCCCCGCATCGGCCGGGCTGGGCCCTGCCTTCGCCAGCCTGCTCCGTGATTCCATACCACCAGGGCATACCGGCGGGCCGGAAACTCCCGAACCACCCGTTCCATGAAGCGCGTCAGCTCTTGCGGGTCACCCATGTCGCGTTCCCCAAGGTCTTCGATGACTTTGACGTGGTTCTTTTCCACGTGTTTGAGGAGGGTGGTGCCCTGGTCGGTCGGGGTGGCCGGCCGGTCGTGGAGCACCACGATGTCCAGCCAGTCGGAAGAACCGATCTGGGCCATTTCCCGCAGGTCCGCCTCCCCGAAGGGGGCCAGATCGTTGTCGGCATTCAGAAAGACCGCCAGGGTCCAGTCTTTTTCTTGAGTTTCCCGACCGCGGGCAGGAGAGTCCAGGATCAGAATGGAGAGCAGGAGGAATAAGGAAACGAGAAAGATTCGCATTCGATAGGCCATGGTGTGCTCCTTGGAACAAGATTTGGGGTTTGGCATTCCAATACTGCGGCGGCGGGTTCCAAGGTTCAGTCCAATTCAAGAATTCTGTATTTTCAAGGGCTGGATGAGGGAAACAATGGGATGGATCTCATTGTCCCGGGGGATGTTTTTTTCCGCCGGCGAATCTGGCAACGGCGTTCCGCCTGCCGGAGAGGCGGATTCTGGATGGGGGATCAGCCTCAACTCCACCAGGCAGTCAGCGGCTCGGGAGATCGGCCGTTTTGGGGCGGGGGCGAGGAGCGGGGGGATCGGTGGGAAGGGAATCAGGCCTTTTTCAAGGTTCGGACAGGGGAGGGAGAACCCGGCTGCGGTCGTTCCAGGAGGACCCCGGCAGGCGGTCGCTCACGAAGACATGGAAGAAGGTCAGGGTGTTGGCGGGGAACCGTGGGTCCTGGGAGTCGAGGTCGATCTGGACCAGGACGTGGTCCAACTCCTGCGCCAATCCCCCCACGTTGACCCTTTTCACGAGATGGAGGACCTTGAAAGATCTGGTGCGGCCGGCGGCAAACAACTTTTGCGAGACGGTCTCGCCCAAAGGGTTTCTTTGGACCCGTTGGATGGACGAGGCTTTGGAAGCGGTTCCCGGGACCATGGAATACTCCACCTTTCCACCCTCTGACAGATCCACACCGAGGGAGGAAGCCATCTCGACATCACCCGGAATCAACAATTCTTCGGGGTACAGTTCGGTGGGGGGGGGAGTGATCTTGAGGGAGTTGGCGACATCCTTCCGGATCGCCTCGGCCAGCAGGGAGAAGGCCCGGATGGAATCCAGGCGGTCGGTTCCCTTGGCGGTCTGACGGAACCCCTGAAAGAACACATTGGAGATGATGCTGGCGACGAGGGAGGCCAACAGGACAACAAAGACCACCTCGGGAAGGGTGAAGCCCCGGGGGGGGGCGTGGCGGGCGGTCTGGAACCGGGTCATGACAATTTCAGGATGATCGGGAAGGCGGCCTTCTGGATCGGCCTGGAAGGGGCATCCCTCCAGGAAAGGCAGATGTCGATTTTGATGTGCTGGCCGGTTCCCAGGTGGGTGGTTTTGGAGGCATCGATTCGGGAGATGACCAGATACCTTTCCAGGAAATGGCCTTCCAGGGGGGAGAGGACCAGGTAGGCCTGGAGCTTTTTGCCCTGGTGGCGGAAGGGGACCAGCCGAAAAAACTGATCAGCCTGCTGGAAGTCCTGGAGGAACTCCTTGTCGGACAGGAGATCGAGGAAGCCGGGGGCCAGGCCAGTGGTGCCCGAGGCGGCCTCGGCCACGATCTGGGGGATGACCGGGCCGAGCTGGAACAGTTGTTGGGCTATCTCGTCGGCATATTGGGCCGCCAGGAAGAAAGACATCGAGGTCTGGGTCTGCTGGCTGGAGACGTTGAGAAGGCCGAACAAAGGGGCGATGGCCAAACCGATGACCGTGAGGGTGACCATGATCTCCACCATCGAGACGCCTCCCGGTTTTGGGGGACGTCGAGGGGTCAGGATCCTCCGGAGAAGGTTACCGTCCATGGTTGATCCTCATAGATCAGGGTAAGGGAGCGGTGATACAGTGGGGAAGCTGGGTTGAGATATCCATTATACGTTATCGTTCCGCCTTGCGGGAAATGCTCCATGGTGGTGCCGACGGATCGGGGGTCTTGGCCGGCCTCGTAATACAGACCCATTTCCCAGGCGGCCAGCCCGCCAACGATGGCGAGCGGCTTGGGATGGGGAGGAGCCACCGACAGGATCCGGCCCCCGCCGGCTTGGAAGCCTGGCCCCGGCCGGAGGGCGGCGAGATAGCCATGGATCTCCTCCACCTCGGGCCCGAGCCTGATATCGCCGCCGGCCAGGATGAGGGAGAACAGATTCTGGAGACGCGGGGGCGTGCCTGTGGTAATGGTGGCGGGAATCACGACGTCCCCCTTCGGGATCAGCAGGACCATGGACCTGTTTACGAAGATCTTTCCGGGGAATTCCAAGGGGGGAAGGTCGCCGGCCGTCCGGCGAAGGACGGCGATGATCCCTGACCGCTTGGGTATCCAAGAGCCGGCAGGGCAGGGGTCGTCGGGGGTGGCGGGGCGGAACACCTCGTCCTGGAACCTGGCCTGCTCCTTTCCGGGATCGATCTCGGACAAGTCGATGACATGGGTGACCCGGTAGTACAATCCTTCTTTCTTGTGATTTTGGATATCGTACTCTTTCAGGGACCCATGGAAGAAGATCGCATCGTTGTCCGTATCCGGGACTCCCTTGCGTTTGGGGAGCATGATCTTGACGTTTTCGGAGGGATGAAGGCCCTTGACCTGGGCAAGCTGGGGCGTCCGCATGCGGGAGGCGCAGGGCACACAGCGCGGCTTGTCATCGTAGACGGTGCCGGCCAGAGACGGCTGTTCATCCATTGGGGGCAGTGGCTTGTCCGGGTTGGTGCCGGCCTCGTATTTCATAAAATCGAAGTATCGGTTGAAGGCCACGGGGTGTTCGAGCGGTCCCATTTTTCGGGGATGGGGAATGGAGGAATACGGGTAGACTTTCTGGAAGCTGTCCCATCCGATGGGGGTGGTGGTGGGTTTTTTGAAGAGCGAGTTGTAGAGAAAGTCGACGGGAAGGACATATTGGGGGATGGTGTCGATTCTTTTCCGTGAGTCGTAGGCCTCCTGGACGGGAACCCCCCGGATGATGCCAGCGTATTTTTTGCCGTCCGGGAACTGGCCCTTGATGAAATACAGTTTCAGATAGCCCGCCAGGACGGGGCCGACGATCAGGGTGCGCGAGGGGAACTCCCCGTTCCCGTAGGGCATGAGCCAGGAGGAGGCGCACAGCCAGCGGGGGCCGGTGAGAACGTCCCACAGCAGGAGACTATGAGCTCCGGCCCGGTCTCCCATGTAGTTGGTGAAGAAGCCCTGATAGCGCGTTCCCCAGCTGAATTCGGAAAACCCCTTTTCCTCTGGGGAAACCAGGTTCTCAGGGTCGACGACCCTCTCGGGAGGAAGAACCTGGATTTTTTGGGGACCGACTTCCAGGGGAGGAAGCTTGTAATGGAAGTTCCCGCCCGTAACCGGGTGATAGCCCTCGGGGAGTTTCAGGAACACCGGCTCCGAGCGGGTGGACTCGCCTTTTTTGGGGGCGGGGCCCAGAAAGACCCAGCCGTGATTCTCCAGGTCCCGGGCGTCATCAGGGGCGGGAACGGCTTGGGGGCTGGTGGCATTCTTCAGGATCAGGGGGCCGGAAAAGGCGATGGGTCTGGGCCAAGGGTGAACATACGTGGTATCGACGTTCCCGGCGCTGTCCACCCCGAGCGCATTGTAGGAGAACTCCCAGGGGGTGAAGGGGGCAAACAGGGTGAACCGGCAGTAGGGGCCAGGGACCATGCTGACCAGGAAGAACCGGCGGCCGGCCGTTCCCTGGCGGGTTAAGCCGTGGTAGGAGACCGAACAGGAAACGGTGAATTCTCCCCACTTTTCCACAGGATCCCGTGCCAGACCCGCCTGGAAATTGGGAATCAATGGCTGTTTGGGTTGGAACTCGATCTTTACTTGGGTGCAGGTGGGAGGCTCGCGGTCCAGGCCGGGGAGAGGATGGATCTCTTCGCACTGTCCGAAAAAAACATTCAGGTCCCGTCGGAGTTCGTCGGCCAGGGTCTCTCCGACGGAAATCGGTTGGCCGGGGGTGCGGGAGGGCTCATACAGAGCGGCCGCCTCGCGCAGGAGGGTGTCCTCGAATCCACTGCCCAGGCGGGAAACCACGATCTCCATGGCCGAACGGGCCAGGAGATCGGCGGTCTTGGTCAAGAGGTGGTGGTGGGTCTCCACAGCCTGGCTCCGGGCGATCCGGCTGAAGGAGAAAATCAGGATGGTCAGGACAGCCATGACCAGGACGGCGATTCCGAGGACGAATCCCTTCCTGGAGGGTGGTTTCCAGGGGAGAGGTCCTGCGAGGATGGCGTTGGGGTGTCCTGGCGGCATGGGGGCGTGGCTGGTGTCCTTCGTGGCCTATTTTCCTTCCGTGCGGGTTTCCTGCCCGATTTTCACCGGCACCAGGATTGGCAGGCCGGGGCGGGTGCGAAGGGCTTCCTCCACTTTTTCCCTCTGCCATTGTTTGAGTTCCCCGGCGGTTATCGATTCTCCCGCCGTACTGCCGGCGGCGGAGATGGTCTCGGGTTGCTCTCGCCCGGGCGAGGGGGCGATCCGGGAAAAGGACGGGAGGTCATTGCCCGGGCCCTTGGGGGCTGGAGGGGTATCGGGGTGGATCACGGGGGTGAGGAACAGGAAATGGCCGATGGAGCCATCGGGGAGAACCACCGCGACGCTTTTCCACAGGAATTGGAAATCGTCGGGAAGGGTGGGATTGGTGTTGCCCACGGGGCTGTCTGGCCGGAGCGTCTCGCCCAGTTCTTTGGCCAAGGCTGAACCATCCTGGTCGGCGGCCCTGGCCAGGGGGGTGAAAACCGCCAGCAGAGCGATCATCAGGGCAAGGCAACATTCCCCCTTTGGACGGACGGGCCTCTGGCATGGCGCGAGACTCGCCCGTCGTCCCGCCGTCCCTGGCGTGGAAGGGTCATGGCCGGCTTCCCTTCGTTCGGAACGTTTTCTCATGATGACCTCCATGATTTCAGGATGGAATCGGCCGCCTTGTGAACCAAGACCGGGGTCTCCCTTGTCATCTTTTCGGGACCAGGAAGCCGGGGGAACTCACGGGATCCTTGTGGTGAGCCCCCCCGGCGCGTATCCACCCTGCGTTCCTATTCGTCCAGGTTCAAACCGGACTCGACACCATACTCCTTGATCTTTTTGACCCCCTCTTTGACCTCTTCCGGTTTTCTCCATTCATTGGAGGGCTTGTCGGCCGTGGAGGGTTCTTCCCGGGTGTTCCTTTCGACAAGGGTTTTCAGGGCATCAGGATTGTTGCGGCACTGCCAAGCCTGGGACCAGAAATAGCTGTCGGCGGCGGGAAGATGGTCTGTCGGCAGGCCATTTTTCTTCAGCCGCTCCTCGATCAGGGACTGCTTGGCCTCCTGGCGGGTTTTGGCTCCCGGAACAAGGGCTTCGGGGCACAGGTCCTCCGCCGCCTGGCGGACCTCCTCATCCGTTGCGTCCCGGCCCCGCAGTCGGTTGGCGAGGTCGCGTGCCGCCTCTGTTCCGGGTTCGGGGGGTGTGCCACCGAGTTTCTTGATCTGATCACCGGCCTTTTTGCCCCATTCCTTCAACGTATCACTGTAGTCTCTTGGTCTGTCGCCTTTCTTCTCTGGTTCGGGAGTGGATTGTGCCGTGTCCAGGTTTCCCGTGTCTGCCGAACGGGTGGGGGCCGATCGGTTCCAGCCTTTGCAGGTACAGCCTCCCGGTTTTCCCTCCTCCCCCACTCCGGCCCAACCCAGACGGTCGGCCCATTCCTTGCCCCCGTTGAGGTGCTGGGACGGGGCCTCGCTTGCCCGGCGGCTGAAGGCCCGCAGGGCGAGATCGCTCACCCCCTGGCTGGCTCCCTTGCTCGGAGTGTATGCGCCAGAACCATCTTTCCCGCCGGTCAGGAGGTCCTTCCCGGAGGAGCTCATGTCCTTGTAGACGCTGGAAGCGTCTTTGACGGCCGCCTGGACCTTGTCGAAGACATCGCCCAGGATCTCATTATCCTTGGCGGCGTTGGTGAAGAAATCCTTGAAGCTGGCGCCATCCTGCACGAACTTGTCAGCGGTTTCGTTGATCGCCTTCATGGTGTCTTCATACTTTTTTTCGGCGTCCTTGACTTTCTGTTCGGCATCCTTCTTGAGATCGTCATACTTCTTCTTCGCCTCGTCAAATGCTTTCTGGGCTTCCTCGACGGCCGCTTTCTGCTCCTCTGTCGCGTTGTCTCCCGCCGCCTCGACGGCAGACTTCGCCTCATTCAAGGTTTTCTCCGCCTTTTCCATTTCCTCTTTGGCCGTCTCGACCTCCTTCAATTTGTCCTGGGCGGTCTGCATGTCGGTCTTGGCGGTCTCCATGTCGGAAAGGGCTTTCTCGAGTTTGGTCTTGGCGGTCTGCACGGGTCCGCCCTCTCCGTAGTATTTTTCCTGTTTCTCCAGACCTTTGGAGATTTCGTTGGTCAGAACACCATTGTCCCCGAAATAGTGCTGGTAGTCGTCGCTCTTGAGCCAATCCTTGGCACCAACATCCTTGGCGACGTTCTGGGCTTCCTGGTATTTCCCCTGTTCAATGTAGGCCTGGGCAAGCGTTTGCGCGATGACGCCGGGGTCCGCGGCCCCCTCGTCGGCGGCTCCCCGGGTGCCTCGCGTGCCATCCTTGGTCTTGTCGAAGTAGGCCTTGGCGAGATTGGCTCGGCACCACGCGCACAAACCTTCCTGCTGAAGGGCCTGATTGATCTCCTGGACCGATTCATATTGGGAGACATCCCCTGCCGGCTTTGTCTCCATAATGGTTTGGCCAAGGGAGCGATTTCCCACTCCCCACAGGCAGGGCAGGACGATGATCAGGACCAGGGCGGCCCACCCAGAACGATGTTGTTTCATAGCGCTCTCTCCTCTTTCCCTCCGTGAACTGGTTCTCCTCATGTTTTACCATGGAATGACCGCCCAAGGTTTAGGGCATTTGGAGGGGGGGATCGCCCGATTTTTCCTGCCCTGGGCACCCCGCCATGGAAAAGTTCTTTCATTTCAGATAAAATGTTGACCGGTTGAGGGTTTGAGCCCCCTCCACCCTTCCCCGGAAGATCCCCGCGTATCCCGGAAATGAGTTGGAGAGGGCTCTCGACCAGTGATCCGCCATCCCTAAACCATCCCCCGAGATCCCATGAAGGAAAGTGGTAGGACTATGAAAGGCCCAACCGGATCACTGTGTCATCCTGTCAGCGATCGGCAGGGAGGTTGCTCCTTTGGCCAGCGGGGGGGGTTTTCGCTGGTTGAGGTCCTGGTCGGGATTGTTCTGTTTGCGGCGCTGGCGTTGGTGATCTCTCGCGTGTTGAGCTCTTCCGGGTCCCAGGCCGCCTTTACCGCCAGGAGCTTTTCCGCCATGGAGCTGGCGTCAAAAGTGGTCGGGGACCTGACCGAACTCACCCGCGTCCATGGCACCATCCTTCCTCTCTTCCGATGGTATCCGGAATTTGAGAACGAGTCTCCCGTGGTTGATGGACAATCGCCCTTTTTTCGGTTCATCGCCGATCGCCGCCCTCCATGGGGACAGATCTCGGCAAGTGTGGACGGGGGCCTGGCCGCCGCGGACAAAGCCGAATATGCACAATATCAGCCCTTCCGCCTCCAGTGTCTGGCTGTTCCTTTGGGCGATACGGCCGACCCCTCCTGGAAAAAGCATGCGGCCCATCTCGAGGTCCTGGTCGACTGGCAGGAGGGGCGCGAGGGAACCTTGCGTCAGTTCTCCCTCCCTCTCCTTCTGTACAACCCGACAGGTCCCCGGCCGAAAGACCCTTCGCCGATCTCCGGGGAAGCCGACGTGCTTTTGCCAGACATCCGTGAGACTCTGTTTCCCGATCTTCCCGGCAAGACCTTCGACCAGGCGGTCCAGATCCGCGGGTGCGATCGCGAGACGGCCCTGCGGGGAGGGAAAATCGCCCTTCTCATGGAGCGGCTGGTGGCCACCATGGCGGTTTCCCTGAATAGCATCCGCTCGCTTGAGCGTCGGCGCGACCTGTTGTGGGCAACTCCTTCCCCGGAACTGGCCAGACTGCAATTCATGATCGGACGTCAAACCGAGACGACCGCCAGCCTGCTCTTCTTCGTTTTGCGCGAGGTGGCGGACGAGCTCACCTCTTGGGAACGGGAGTTCATCCCCTCGCGGCTGGACCACCTTCCGATGGCTCCCATCGGCAAATCCCTGGCCCTGTTCCGCACCCAGGAACAACAGCTGGTCCCATGGATCCGGCGGACCCAGGCCGCCTACCAGGTCCTTGAGCAGGATGGATTCCTGCCCTGGCTTCCCCTGCGGGAGCGGGACCTGGTGCGGGCCAAGGTCCTCGAGAGCCGCCGCCTGCTGTTTTCTCTTCGCCTCGAACCGCCCGGGGCCTACGAGGCCTTCGCCCGGGCGTCCCTGGCCCGGTGGCAGGACCGGGACCCTTTCCTCCATCTGCTGTATCTGCAGGAGGTCGCCTTTGCCCGCGATGACCGGGCCCTCCTGAATGAGTATCCCCAGCTCGATCAGACGGTGCGAACCCTCCGGTCCCTGCGGGAAGCCGGAGTGACAGCAGGGCGTCTCGCTGTCCGCCTGGCGGAGAGAGCCACGCCATGAGCCCGATACGGCTGTTGCTGGCTGTCTGGCGCCCATCGCTCCGGCGGCCCGACCGGGGGGGCACCATCCCCGTGGTGGTGACGATCCTGACTGCCCTGATTCTCCTGGGCTGGGCCATCCACTTCCTCGCCTCGGCCTTCTCCCGGCAGGTGGTGCATTCCGATGAGCGGGTCCGCACCTTGAACATTGCCCGTTCCGCCCTGACCCACGTCCTTTATGTGCTGG
>CAZKPI010000001.1:0-4167 GCA_964554555.1 uncultured bacterium | reverse complement strand
AGGTCAGAAACGGTCCCTACGCCCAGCGGCCCTTCCGGAGAGGGCCATGGGCCAGCAACGACGTTCCCTGCCTGGGCGGCTCGTATGATCTGTTCGTGGTGGACTCGCCGGGCCGGGATTGCCTGGCCGACATCTATGTCCGGGCCCATTACCGACGGGTTGAAGATCTGTTTTTGTGGCGGGTCAGCTTCGAGCCTTCTCTTTTCGATTCGGTTGGCCGGGCCTTTCCGCTGGTTGGTCTGCGTCTTCCCGTCGACTCAGTCAGCCTGACGGGATCTGGTTCCCCTGCCGCGGCCAAGTTGGATGCCCTGCTGGCTGACCGCACCCGCAATCGCTTGGCCGCTCAGACCAAGGCCGGAAAGATCATCCTGGCAGGATCCCTGGCCCAGGTGCTGGAGATCTTGCGGGTTCCTGTGCAGGGGGAGGTGGCCGACAGCCCTGATCGCGCCGCGGAGACTTTGGTCATCCCGCCGTTGGCCCCAGCTTCATCGGGGGAACTGGTTTTAACCTACTCCGAAGACTTCGAAACCACCCCGGTGGGAGGGTATCCGGCCGGCTGGACACAGCTCTCGCCGTCGTCTGCCCCGACCAAAGCTGTCGTGAACCGGGCGTTTGGCCCTTCCCTTTCCTTCGGCCTGGATGGGCTGACGAACTCCCCGCGGACCGATGGACTGGCTTGCCAGCCCCAGGGCGACCGGTTCGCCTACGAGTTCGACATGCTTGTGGAAGGCGACCGGATGGGAGGGATGGCCGGGTTCACGGTTCCTTTCGAACGCAACGGCCAAGCCGGTCGCATGAATTACAACCAGGTCCAGTTTCTGGGTGATTCGGGGGGCAGGCGGAAACTGATCTTCTGCGGGTTGTCGGCTCAGCCCCACGAGCTGATGGAGGCCCAGGTCGGCGTTTGGTATTCCATCCGCGTGGACATGGATTTCCGGGAGGCCACGGCCAGGGTGACCGTCAATGGGCAGGTGGTTGGGGAAGGCCTGCCGATCCTGACCAACCAGCCTCGATACGATCCCAATATTGGTGGTATGGCTCGCCTCGAAACCTTTTCCTTCAGCACCGATGTGTGGAATGGGGATCCCCGGCGAAACAAGGTGCGGTTCGACAACTTGAAGTTCTGGCAATGACCCGTTCAGGGGTCGACCATGCCGAAGTTGGCCAGGGTGACTTCCACCATGCCCGAGAGTTCGTGTCCTTCGGAGTCGATCAGGGACAACCTCGCCAGGACGCAGCCGGCCGAGAGGGCGGTGAAGGCGATGGTCCGGACCCGTTCGAGAAGGACCGTTCGGCGGCTGGCAGGGGGTGATGAGGAGAAATCGTCGAGAAAGCATACCAGCCGGTTGGGGCCTGCCGTCTGGCGGGATTCCTTTTCCAGATACAGGATCACCAGGCGATTGACGGTGTCCTTCATGACCAGGAATGGGAGAGTGCTCCCCGCCAAGGGTTTGACGATTTCGGTGCCCTCCCCCAGGGTGGAGGTGAGGATATCGAACGCCTGCCGCAACTCCATGTTCGCGACAATCCGGGAGGACATTCGGGTGACGGCGGTTTGGGAGTGGCGGATGTAGAGCCCCAGGCCGGCAAGCACCAAGGAGAGGATGACCATCGCGACGGCCAGTTCGACCAGGGTAAACCCGGACGAACCTCGATTGGGGGGAAGGCGGGACGGAGCGGTCAGGGCCATGGCCGACCATTCACCTGGGTGGACTCCCTTCTCCTGCCGGGGACGCGGCCGATTCCCGGAGTGTGAACCTGAAACAGGATACCACACGGCGCGAGCCCCCTCCGTGTCTTTCCAGGCCGGGCCAGGTCTCGTCTG
Source organism: uncultured bacterium (assembly GCA_964554555.1). Taxonomy (GTDB): domain Bacteria; phylum Muiribacteriota; class Ozemobacteria; order Ozemobacterales; family Ozemobacteraceae; genus Ozemobacter. The sequence continues at coordinate 2,342 of CAZKPI010000001.1, read as the reverse complement.
GCCTTTTCGCCAGGCCACAGGGCCCACCGGGATGGCGGGTCTCCCTCCCTTTCTTTTCCAGGGCCGAGCGGCGTGATGGGCGATCTTCGAACGGGTGGATGTGGGCAATGCCGGGGGGCGTGTGGTATGCTGAAGCGCAAAAGGAATCCAACCTTCCCATGACCAGATCAACCGGAATCACCCTGGTGGAGGTGTTGATCGCCCTGACGATCCTTTCCACCCTGCTTCTGCCGATCGGGATGTTCCTGGTCGAATACCTGCGGGGCAGTGACAGTCTCGGCGATTTCCATCAGGTGATGAACCTGCTCGAGGAAAAGATGGAGGTCGCCCTCGCGCAACCCTTCCACCGCCTCCCGGTCGGGACCAGCGAAAACGTCCGGCTGGCCGGGGAGGCCCGCGATCCCGGCGACGTGCTGGACCTGCGGCCGGTCGAGGTTGGCCGCAACCTGGTCCGCTTTTCCCTCGAGGTGGAGATGGTCCCCGTCGAGTTCTCCGCCATCCTCAACCCCCGCAACGGCACCATGGACCGCCGGCGGGTGGAAGACGGCCTCAAGCGGCTGACCCTCGTCGGCACCTGGGGCGACAAGAACCAGCACCGCCTCGATCTCGTGGCGTTCAAGGCCGACCTGTGAGCCGCCCCATGGCCGCCCTTCCCGCCGCTCCCGGCTTCCGCCGGGGGATCGCCCTTCCCGTCGTGTTCGGGGTTGCCCTCTGCCTCGCCGTCTGGGTGGGTTCATTGTCCTGGACCATGTCCAACAGCCGGCACCGCTTCCAGCGGGCGGTCAAGGCCCGCCGCGCCTACTTCATGGCCCGTTCCGCGCTCCAGCACCTGTTCTTGAAGATGAAGACCTTCCAGCGGCAACAGCCGGAAGTGATGATGGCCCTCGAGCGGGCCACCCCCGAGGAGTGGGGCACCCTGTCGCGCGCCTTCACCGAGGATGTGGTTCTGCCCGCGGCCATCATCGCCAGCTATTCCGCCTCGTATGGCGTGAAGTCGTTCGAGATCACCGGCCGCGATCTTGAGAAATCCCAGCTCGTTATCGAGATCCAGGCGGAAGGAACGGTGGACGACATGACCGAGACGATCTCGCGCGTCAACCGCGTTTCCCGTTGACCCTTTTCCCACCATCTCAGGAGGAACACCGTGGACTACGAAATCCAGGAACAGATCCGCGATATGCGGGCACGGCTCTCCAGCATCGGGAGCCATCTTTGACCTGCCCAGACTGCGGGCGAAGATCGAACAGCTCGAGGGCGAGACCCTCCAGCCCAACTTCTGGAACGACCGGGCCAAGGCCCAGGCCACCAGCCAGGCGATTGCCGACCTGCGCAAGGCGGCCGAGACCTTCGAGGCCCTCCAGCGCGACTTCAACGACACCGTCGAGCTGATGGAACTGAGCGAGGCTGACGGCGACCAGAAGACCCTGGCCGAACTGACCGGACAGCTCGGAGCCCTGCGGAAACGGATCGACGCTGTCGAGCTGTCGACCTTCCTGTCCGAGGAATACGACACCGCCGACTGCTACCTGTCGATCAAGCCCGGCGCCGGCGGCACGGAGTCGTGCGACTGGGCGTCGATGCTTCTGCGCATGTACCAGCGCTGGATCGAGAAGGCGGGTTTCAAATACGAGATCATGGATCTGCAGGAGGAGGACCAGGGCATCAAGTCGGCCACCCTCCAGGTCAAGGGCCGCTACGCCTACGGCAACCTGAAGGGGGAAAAAGGCGTCCACCGCCTGGTTCGCATCTCCCCGTTCGATGCCAACGCCCGCCGGCACACCAGCTTCACGGCTGTCGACGTGACCCCCGTCCTGCCCGATGACATCGATGTGACCGTGCGCGACGAGGACCTCAAGATGGACTTCTTCCGCAGTTCCGGGGCTGGCGGCCAGCACGTCAACAAGACCAGTTCGGCGGTGCGGCTGACCCACATCCCAACGGGTATCGTGGTCACCTGCCAGATCGAGCGCAGTCAGCATCAGAACCGCGACGTGGCCATGCGCATGCTGAAGGCCAAGTTGTACAAGATGCAGAAGGAGGCCCAGGAGCGCGAATTGAAGAGCATCCAGGGCGAGCTGAAGAACATCGGTTTCGGCAGTCAGATCCGCTCCTATGTCTTCTGTCCCTACACCCTGGTGAAGGACCTGCGCACCGGTGAGTCCACCAGCAATGTCCAGACGGTGATGGACGGCGACATCGACCGGTTCATCACGGCCTACCTGAAATGGCATGCGGCGGGCGAAAAGCCCCGCAATGTGACCGACCCCGGGGACGAGGAATGACGGCTGGACGGGGAAGAGGCACCGCCTGGCGAGGCGCGGGCCGGGCCCGGCCGGCGGCCA